>JAKAGC010000458.1 GCA_021817755.1 Acidobacteriota bacterium
ATGATTGCTGAAGTGGATTCGGCATTGAAATCAGCAGGTATTGGCGTTGGCATAAGACCTGAGTCAGATGCTCCAATCATTGCTTCAGAATATTTTTCTTTACGTAATGATAAATGTGATTTTCGACATTGCCGAAAAGGACATAAAAACCATGATGACCCCACGGCTTAATGTAATTGCACTTGATGAGAAGCTGGGAATGCAAGAGTTAAAAAGAATTATGCTTAATACAAAGATTGCTAACATTCCGGTTTATAGGGATAATCTCGATAATATTATCGGTATTGTTTATAATGAAGATGTTCTCGATACAATTCTTGTAAAAAACTATGATGAGTTGGAATTAAAAGAAATTATGCGCCCCCCCGTTTTCGTTTCCGAATATTCCTCTTTAAATTATGTTATGAAGGAGTTTAACCGGTCTGGCCTTGAAATAGCCATTATTGTTGATGAGTATGGTTCCACAATCGGGATTTTAACCTTTGCCGATATTTTCAGAGAAATTATGGGAGAAATCAATATAGATCATTCTCCTATAAAAAAGTATGGTAGGAACGCTTTTATTATAAAAGGAAATTTACCCATTGAAGAAATTAATCATCAACTCGCACTGGATTTACCAATCCGTGTCGATTATAGTACCATATCAGGTTTGTTTATATATCAGTATGGGAAATTCCCAAAAGAATACAGTAGAATTAGGATTAAAGATACACGTTTGATGGTTAAGCGGATGGGAAAACGTAAAATCGATGAAATTCTTTTAATTAAAGATGAAGACTTGAAAAAATAAAAATCAATCCACTATTTCCAGCTGGAATCCACCCTGTAAAACAGAGCCCTTATATATTTTGACAAAATAAATCTTCCCTTTTTCCAGAAATGAATATTTTGGAATCAAAGCCGATGGGTCGATCATTATATTTGAATCATCTCCTGATCCGGGGTTAGCGAAACCCCTGACATCGAATCTCATTCCCGGCACCGAAGGTGTTGTTCCTTGAATTTTCATTTTCCCCACTTTCGGAAGTGAGATTACCCCCCAATTCGGGATAGAAATGGTTTTATTATCAACCTCGATAGAAATTTCACGTATTGAATCTTTTAAGTAAGGTTTTAATGAAATTGCTCCCATAACCAAATGATTTTTTCTTACCCTTATCACGGCCTGGTTTGAGAAAGTATAATTCCTATCGGCATCATTAATATTACCCCAATTTAAAATATCAGCCGAAAGGCCATTTTCATAGTTCGAATAGATTTTTTTTACCGAGATACGGTCACCCGCAAGAAGTCTCAGGTTGGTATTCCCATTAACCCGAATAATATCCGAATCGTTTTTTAAAAATTCTACCCAATAAAGAACAGGGTCTTCGATTTCCATTGCAGGGAAAATGGCATCGAGTTCAAATTCGTGGAGAATTTCTCGGATAACGATAAGTTGATATTTTACTTTATGTGAAAGATTCGGAAGGTCTTTGGATGTTTCTAATCCGAACGCAGGAATTGAAAATGTCGTTAAAGCAAAGTAAGTAGCTGACTTTTTCATTTCCGGGAATTTTGTATTTTTAGCCAGAGAATCATGATCCCAGAATCCAAAGTAATAATCCTTGTTATCAATCTGACTATTTACTCTTTCCAGAATTCGATTTCCTGCTGCTGCCAAATCGATCTGTTTTTTCAACTTCTCCGAGTAAAAATTGCTACAATCGATAATCAAACTTTGCCCATACATTTTGGGATTATATTTCGGAGATATGTATTTTTCACGATGGAATCCATATGCATCATGTTGATTTATAAAAACATCGGCTTCTTTCATTAATTCTTTGAGAATCTTAACAACTTCCGCATCCGGGTCTCCCGGTTTTTCATCATTAAATTTTCTGTTTAGGTCTCCATATAAATCACGTTTATAAAGCATAATAGAAGGAAAATTTACACGGGGAACAATTATTAAATTTCCTTTAATCATCCGTACTTTTGAAAGCATTTCTGAAGAGAAGTACCCACCTGGTTCATCTCCATGTATCCCCCCAAAGATTAAAACCGTCAACCCCGGTTTCTCGCCCTTAATTCGAATCACTTCTAGTGCATGATCCGTATTTTGAAAATATACGCAAGTGTTCGGTGTGGGAGAGTACAAGAGGGAGATTGAGGTATCTGGAGTGTTTGCAGGTACTACTTCAGCATATCCACTTTGAAAATATGAATTGATTGCAATTATACAGAATATAGTAATAACAAAGCTAGCAAAAAGCTTTTTAAAAACAGAAAAGTTCTTTGTTTTCATTATAGTAGTTATTAATTAATAAAATGCGTAATAATTTGTTCGATTGCAAAGTTTTTACTAATTATAAATAGCGTAATACTTTTTAACTGAGTATCTTTTTCTTTATCGATCATCATTCGTGTTTCCACTTTATCTAAATCAATCGCTTTGGAGAAATCCTTTGGTGCTCCATTAAAAATAGCAATACCATTAATCGCATAGTTATAAGTATTACCCGTATGATTGTTTTTTAGAGTAAGAACCGGAATAACTTTTAAATCTTTTGCTGAATTATCACGACTTACAAGTATTTGAACCGATTGTTCCCGGATCGAGATATTCTTGATCCGGATATCCGGAGGAGTAATTGCGAATAAATCGGATTTCACAGGTTTTAAATAATCGCGCCTGAATTCGTCAATCGTTACAAAGTTTCCTCTGGTTGCCTCAAATTTAGATGGAGAGGGAAGATTAAAACTCAACTCATCTGCAATTTTCCCCGAATCTTCATCTCCTTTCCAATACTGGATTTTTTTGCCATAAAACTGTGATTTGTCGGAAATATACAATTGATTAAAGAGGACTACGAAATAGCCATTGAAAGAATAAAGATCGATATCGCTGAGAAAAACGCGTATATACTTGTATTTATCATTTAACCCTGCTTTAACGCTTTTAAATTGGCGTAAATCCATTCGATTATAAGTAAAACCCGAATCATAATAAGCAATGTATCTATCTATATCTTTATTTTCCCAACTCGTTTTCCAATCTTTTAACATTTCGATAATTTTGTCTCTCTTTTTCTTTATATTATCTATTGTATCGAAACGAATTTTTTCATAAATGCACATTGGCGTTTTATTAAGGTAGATATACTTTGATACTTCGATAAGATCATTATTAGTAAGTACCACGCATCCCCGTGTATTAAAAGGGGTTTTAATTTTAGCCGCATCGAAAGCACCATGAAGCCAGATACCCGATCCATTTTTATTTTGATGTTTATCTAGTGGATTCGGATAATTTAAAACAAATGCTTTTTCTCCGTAATCTTCGATTTTCGGAAGTCGGTCGGAACCCATAATGTCTGTAAAGAAATAAATTCCTTCAGGAGTTTTTAAGTCACCCTCAGAGATTTTTGGCCCTCCGTTTTTTCCTGTGGTAATCTTAAATGTAGCGACGGGGGATTCTTTGTAATTGGAGTAAATATACAGTGTCTGACTGATTTTCTCCACTATAAAAATATGTTGTTCCGGGCCAAATTCATAATTGAGCAAGCAATCCGGAATTTTTTGTGCTGTTGCACTTACTGATAAAATTAATAAGGCGATTATTGCCAGGCTAAAATTCTTGAAACGTAAAGTAAAGTTCAAGGTTCATCCTCCCAATATAAAGTTAAGAGTTGCTTATACATGTTTTTTTAATATATCGATAATTTCCAGGTTCTTTTTTACTCCGATTTCAATTACTTGATTGAAAAGGGATTTCGGGATTGTGCTTTCTTCGGCGAAAGCCTGGATTTCTACGATTTCTTCGTGTTCTGTAGAAACGATATTAATATCGGCGTCTGCTTCAAAATCCTCTTTATAATCCAGATCAGCCAGTATTTCATTTTTCAAAATTCCAATAGATACAGCCGCGATTAATTTCATACGGGGAATATCCGGGATAATCGATTCATAAACCATTTTTCTAAGACATTTAACAAGGGCAACAACTCCTCCATTGATAGAAGCACATCTTGTACCTCCGTCGGCTTCCAGAACATCCGTATCGATAGTAATGGTTACACCCTGAATCCGTTGCAAGTCAAACATTGTACGGAATGAACGTCCGATGAATCTCTGAATTTCGATATGACGATTATTAATACGTTGGCGTTCCCTTTGGATTCGATCATTTCCTGTGGAACCCGGCATCATCGAATACTCGGCCTGTACCCAACCCTTATTTCCATTTTTCAGGAAATGCGGGACTTTCGTATCAAATGTTGCAGCGCATACTACCCGGGTATCTCCCTGTTGGATGAGGGCAGATCCCGGAACGTTTTTAACAAAACCAGGAGTTACAATAATTTCCCGCAATTGATCTTTGTCTCTTCCACTTTTTCTCATGGTTGTTTTTCCTCCTTAAAACCTCTTTGTACAGTGTCTTTTTGCCCTTTTTTCCAACGGTCGTGAAACCAGAACCACTGCTCTGGGTATTGTTTAATTTTTTCTTCAATTATAGA
>JAKAGC010000459.1 GCA_021817755.1 Acidobacteriota bacterium
ATCCTATTAAATTAATAAAAGCAAGCATGCAGGATGTAAACGAATTGTTTCCTGATAATTTTTTCAATGGTATTATTTGTATGGGAAATACACTGGTTCACCTTCAAAATATGGAGGAGATTTACCAGTTCATAGGTACCGTTTACCGGAAACTGGTTCCAGGTGGGTTATTTTTTATTCAGATTGTAAATTATACTCGTATTCGTGTGCAAAATATAACACATTTGCCTGCTATCGAGACTCAAAATGTAATCTTCAACCGGCAGTATGAATATTTCCAAAATGGAAAAACACCACAAATCCGGTTTTTATCTCACCTAAAATTCAAAAGCAATTCTGATCCCGTTACTGAGGAAGTCTTTCTCTTTCCTATAGAATATAACGATTTAATGTCGATCTACTCAGATATCGGATTTAAGTCTGTAATTAGTTGTGGAAGTTATGCAAGAGAACCTTTTTCTTCAGATAACCCCGCACTAATAACAGTAGTTACTCGTGAATGATGAACGCAAATAAAAATTTCTTTTTTCGGCTTTACAAACTCCCTTTTTTTTATTATAAATATAATACTAAATTATTAAAATGAGAGTAAAACGTAAGTATATTATCTATTTCTTTTTAGCAATGGTATTATTTGGGGTTATACTGCTAGTTTTTACAAATATATTCTTATTAATGTTATCTCCTTTGGATACAGGCAAAGAAATAGATCGAGAGTACGGAGATACGATTCTGGTTTTAGGTGGTGGTTTAAGAAAAGGTCCTGAAATCGGTTACAGTACCGAAGAAAGACTTCTTCTTGCGGCAGAATTATTCAACCAGAAAAAAAGAATTATTATTATTTCGGATGGGAGTCTTTACCGGAGAAGCCCTGCCATAAAAAAAATAAAGAACTTTTTAGAAAATAAGGGTGTTCCTGAAAATTTTATCCGTCTTGAAGGAAGAAGCCAGACAACATTCGACAATTTTTTTAATACGCAAATGATTTTAAAGGAAGTAAATGCCAGGGAAATAATTGTTTGCACATCACCATATCATCAAAAGCGGGCAGAGTTAATACTACATTATTTAAAAATAGATCATTTCAAAATGGCACGTATGAAAACTTCTGAAATTTATTCTGCCACATCCATTCAACAACGGATGCGAAATCTCTGGCTTATTGGTAGAGAATATATGGCAATAGTAAAATTTAAGATATTTAAAAAATAAAATTATGTGATGGAAAAAAATTAATAGGAATCGTCTTCATCTATTTGATTGGGATTATATTTTATCAACCATTTATTAAATTCATTATAAGTTTCCGATAGGAGATTGATTAATGATAAGGCATGGCGAGGTTTGTATCTTCCCAGGATAAAATCTGTTATTTTACAATAGTGGGTTGTTTCTGAGAAAAAACGTTTAAGGTATTCATAATCCGAAAAATCGTGAGTTGGTGCTGTGGGATGCTTTAGTTTAATTAGATTTCGAATTTTTTGACCCAGAGTTGATTTTTTCAATAGAATATATTTCAGTGAATTCCGTGTTCTTGGGTCCTTTTGAAAAAAATATAGTAGATCCAGGATTGCAATATATTTTATTTCATGGCTTTTCGATTTAATATGAGGTATAAGTTCATTGATATCTCTTTCTCTTAGTTGAATACGCTGTTTAAATTTTCCTGTTCCTTCGATAAGACCTGCAACAAAATCGGACCAGAATTTAGCTTGTACGATACTTGGAATTAAAAAGAAATTTCCTATTGGAGAAAACAACGTTGCAAATGGCCAGGCCATAATGCTCCTGAAAAAGTTGGCCATAATCGTAGATTTATCAAAACCACGTATGGTATTATGTGTAACCAGATACATTCCATTTATTATACAAATGAAGAAAAATTTTGAAAATTCAAAAAATATTCCATTTTGAATAAAAGGGTACATCATCTCAAATTGAGATTTAACCATATCTAAAAGTGGAACAGAAAATCCGGTCCAGAATAATGAATGAGATAGGTAAGATAAATCAATATCTCTGACTCGCCATTCTTTTGGACGGTATCCTTTTCCTGAGATAAAATCGGTAATTGCATTACGAATCCCCGTAATGGCGAACCATACTACAGCATATTCCCATCCTATCGTGAGGAATGCCGGGATAAAACCCATTAATATATAAAGTATACTTTTTATCCAAGGTTGAATATAACGCCATGCTCTTGGAATAGGGATGGGTTGGATGGTTTTCTCATCACCGATTTCTTTTGAAGGAAATTCTTTGGATCTTCCCATACTGATGATATGTGAATCCGGGAGCGAAAATCCTTTTGGTGAATGGGAACCTTCATATTCACTAAGAATTCGAGATACAAAATTCGGTAATGTATAATGGTGTTTAAAATACTCCTTATTTTGGTGTTTTAGAAGGTGACCACGATAAATAAATCCCATTCCCGGAATAAAACTTGTTCTCCCTGTAGAATTACTACCACAGGTTGGGATAATAGATTTCTGTGAACAAAAGTGAATACATTCTCCGATTTTCTTTTCATTCCATTCGATTCGTTGTTCTTCCAGAATTTCCTTTACCAGGTCGCCTCGTCCTGTATTTAATGCATGTATGAACCGGGCAAATAATTCCAACTCATGAATATCAACATTCAATGTATCATGCATATTATAGATTTCAGCGTGACCGATATAAAGATAGTTATCGATAATATTTTCTACAGCTCTTGCGAATCCGAATTTGAGCGGGTGAATAATTTTAATATTAGCTCGGCATGATGATATTTCATCAAAAATCTCTTCCAAGCGATTAAAAACTGTTTTAGGTTCAAATGTTGGCGAATGTGGAAAATACAATTCAAGTATTTTTTCCGGATTTAATTCTTTGTATTCCTGTCGGGCCTCTTCGTATTTTTTTAAAATATTCCGGTATTCCCATTCAGGTAATTGATTATCTCTATATTTTGAATCACTCAAACGTTTTAATGATTTGAGATAGATTACTCGGTTGAAAAAAACCGGTATTAATTTTGTATAGAGTAGTTCTCCCAGGTGTACCCGCGTAGCATGCCTTCGAGGAATAATTGTATCAATATCGGATAATTTTAGTTTATCCAGGTAATAAATCGTTCCTTCCTGGTAACCTTCATTGATTCCTGGGAGGTGAGTTTCATTAAAATTATGGATCATGTCTTCAAGTGTTTGAACTCGGTTAATGCGGTATTGTTCCACTCCTTCCAGAAATTTCTTAAAGCTGCTTTTGCGGTTGTCTAGGTAATCTACAAATTCACTAATATTGGTAAAATATGGAAATAAATAAATATAATGGAAACGATTTAGTCCATCTCCAATGGAGAATTCCAACCCCAGATTGATATGAATTCCAAGAATTCTACCCGCTTCAATGGCTTCATTAATGATTTCGATATGATTTAATGTATTATAAACGACTGTTATACTGGACAAGCCTTTAATAAAAGCATCTATTATAAGTTGTGTTGGGGTTTTACGACCATATGAAGCATTATCGTGAACATGGGGATCCCATCCCATATGAAGATCTTTCAATTGTTGGCCTTCTTCTGGTACTTCAATTATATCAATCTCTTTAAGATATTTTCTTATAATACGTGGCTGACCGAAAGAAGAAATTGAGAAATCTCGTAATCGTTCCAATTGACTCCGTCTATCTTCTCTACATTTTACAGCTTCTTTCATAAGAGCCATTTGAATTCGGGCAGTATTTAACGGCATTTTTAGCGACTTGGAGTGAAGGATTTGTTCAGTAAGTAACTGTAATGCTGCTAAACGTTCATTGCAACGATTTGATCCCAGGAAACTAACAATTTTAACATAGGATTCAACAATGGATATTCGTCTCTTTCTGAACATTTTTATGAATCCACGTGGGTGTGAATCCGGTAATTTTTCGATCGTTTCAAGATGATCGATACTAGTATTCAACAATCGGCGAATCTGGTATTGACTTCCTGAAAAGCTCAGAAAGTTGACTATGGAATTATAAGCGGTAATTAACCTGTCTTTTAACATAGTGCAAAGTGTATATGAATCCCCTTTAAATGTCAACAATCTTTTTCTTAGAAGAAATATTTTTACCCGAAAGCCAAAGAGAAATAATTAAACTTATTCCTCCCCTCTTCATCTCTATAATAACAACGATTCCCTTATAAAGTCATATCGGACATCTAACCTCCGATTCAAGATTATTTCCGAATTGAATCGGAGGTCCGCCGTATTTTCCTCACTAAATGGCTTATTAAACCGAATTATAAAAAACTTCGGGCGATTTTTAATCCTTCTGGGGTAACCTGATACCTTTTTCGGGTTAGTTTTTCGCCTTTGTCGTCCCGACTGTCCAACAAAGTCATAATAGCGGGTTTTCTTTTCAAGATTGCATTGATAGAACTGGAAATATTTTGGACACCGTGTCCAATGCGTTTCAATCTGAAATTAATATCATAACTACTAATTTCGGCGAACTTTTGTTTTT
>JAKAGC010000460.1 GCA_021817755.1 Acidobacteriota bacterium
AGGTAGTAGACCACATTGCATTTAAAACCGCCCAACCTGCACAACGTCCACCGGTACAAGTACCTGTAAGCTGAAACATAAGACGTTTTAATTTACTATTGGCATACATATCCTCAGCCGAAGAAATAACGGATAAATACCTGGAAACACGTTTCCCTGTAAGATGAGAAGTAGTTGTCAATAAATCCTGGTATCTGGGATCGCGTGCTGCTTCAAAAATTTGAGCATGCCCATCAACAGTCCGTTTAGTTAAAGGATCTTCCACAGGATCTTCAACAAGTTTCCCAAACTTGTACATATTGGGACGCATCTTCCGAAGACTTTCTTTGTAGTTTTCAGCCGTACGGGTATTTTCAGGTGGTTTGATTTTAGCTTCAAGACTCTCCCCTGTTTCGAGCTGATGAATCAGTAAGGGAAGAATTTCTTTCAAATCACCCACCAAGCCATAATCTGCCATTGAAAAAATAGGAGCATTGGCATTATTATTAATAGCTATAATTATTTTCGACTGGTGGATACCAACAGTATGATGCATCATTCCTGAGATACCTGCACATATGTACAATCTGGGAGATATCATTTTTCCACTCGCGCCGATCATCTGTTCATTCTCTGCCCATCCTTCATCGATGGGAGGACGTGTAGCACCTACAGCAGCACCCAGAAGTTTAGCAAGTTTATTTACATATTGCCAATTTTCTTTGGAACCAATTCCAAATCCACCAGCAACGACTATTTCAGCCTGGCTAAGAGGAAGTAAATCATTTTCCTTCTTGCGAACCACTTCAAGAGCTTTAGCTGTGCGGACAGTATCTGTAATTGAAACCGTTTCATTGACGATTTCAGCATCTTTTACTTTACTCTTAACTGCTTTGAAAACACCAGTAGTTACTGTAGCCATTTGTGGTCTGGAAATGGGACATACAATATTGGCAAGAATATTCCCACCAAAACCCGGAACTGTTTGCACAAGATTACCCCGTTCAAATTTCAAATCCACACAGTGAGCGGATAAACCTGTATTCAATCTTGCAGCAGTTCGAGCAGCCAATGCCGCATTCCGGTTATCTGCTCCAAGTAATAATACTTCCGGTTTATGACGATTCACTAATTCGCTTAAAACGCGAGTATAAATCGATGTTGAAAATTCTGAATATGCAGGATCATCTACAACATAAACCCCTGAAGGGCCATATCCGAGCATTTCTTCGGCAAGAGCTCCAACCGAAGATCCGATTATTACCGCTTCAAGTTTCAGATTTTCCCTACCACACAGTTCTAATCCCTTTCCAAGCAGTTCCAGACCGACAGGATCCGGTTTTCCATCCGTATGGGAGACATAGACCCACAACTTTTTTTGTGTTTTTATTTTATCTACCATGGTCATCCTCTTATTGCAATAATTTTTCGGTCCGCAGTTTGGAAAGCAACTGGGAAGTTAATTCCAGTGCAGAACCTTGGAGTATTTCACCCTTGCGTCCGATTGTGGGAGTAAATACATTAAGCATCTGTGTCGGTGATCCTTTTAATCCCACCTGATCCGTATTAATTCCCAGATCAGCAGCATTCCATTTTACTACAGAAATATCCTTGGCACGACGGATTCCCACCATCCCCGGTAAACGCGGTTGATTTACTTCCCGGTCGAAAGTAATTAAAGCAGGGAATTGACTTTCAAAAATCACATCTGCCGATTCCGTTTTGCATTCCGCTTTAACACCTTCACCTTCAATTTGCAGTTTAACCACATGAGTTAAATCCGGGATTTCCAGTAACTCAGCAACCTGAGGACCAACTTGCGAAGTACTTCCATCCAGAGAATATGCTCCGCAAAATACCAGGTCAATACGTCCAATCTTCTTTATCGCAGCAGCAAGACATCTGGCTGTAGCAAGAGTATCGGCACCGGCAAAAGCGATATCGGATAATAAATAAGCCTGATCGCATCCCAAAGCAAGTGCTTCCTGTAACTGGTCCGCTGCATCCGGTGGAGCCATTGTAACAACAGTTACCTTTCCACCGTTGGTTTCTTTTATCTGCATTGCTTGTTCTATAGCGTTCAAATCCAGAGCATTAATCACAGGTGGAACCTGGCTGCGATTCAATAACATTGTTTCCGGATCCAGTTTCAGTTTATCCCATTTGCGAGGATCCGGTACCGGTTTAATACAAACGATGATTTCTAGTTCGTGGAGTTTGGATTTCTTTTGAGCCATACCTACCTCCATTAACTCAGGGCTGCACGGGAAATGACAAGTTTCCCAATTTCGCTGGTTCCGCCGGCTGAAATACAAACCATTGCATCACGGAAAAAACGTTGAATATTGTATTCCATCATCGTTCCGCAACCACCATGAATTTCAAGTGCTTTTTTCGAACATTGCAAGGCAGATTCTGTAACATATGTTTTGGCCATCGTGGTTTCAATAGAGCAATCCCGTCCAGCATCTTTCAACCATGCCGCACGATAACACAACATACGGGATGAATCCAACTGTGCCGAAATATCTGCAATATTCCATTGGATAGCCTGTAAATTGCTGATCGGTTTACCGTAGAGTGTCCGTTCTTTGGCAAATTTAACCGCTTCTTCAAAGCTAGCCTGGAGAATTCCCAACGCAGTGGCAGCCATACCTGCGCGTCCCACTTCGCTAATAATTTTCAAAGCTACTTTCATGCCGTCACCTTCATCACCAATAAGGTTTTCTTTCGGGACACGGCAATTATTAAAAATTAATTCACCTGTATTAGCGCCCCATAAACCCATTTTATGTTCTTCCCGGCCATATGCAAATCCTTCCGTATCCGCATCTACAACAAAAGCACTGATGCCCTTAGGACCTTCGCCGGTTTTAGCCACAAATATAGGAGCCTTACAAAGATGACTGTTGGTAATAAAACACTTGCGGCCATTGATAAGATATCCATCACAGCGGGAAACAGCAGAGCTGCACATACCCAGTAAATCGGAACCGCCTGTCGGTTCAGTAATGGCACATGTACCCAGATATTCTCCGCGACTTAAAGGGGGTAAATACTTCTGTTTCTGTTCCTCACTTGCAAAATCAACGAGGGTTGCCACTCCCATATGATGAACCTGGAGTGACACACCAACAGCCGCAGAAATGCGGCTGACTTCTTCTACGGCCACCATACGGGCCAGGTATCCCAAACCGGAACCACCATACTCCGGTGGAGTGATTAAACCGAGTATACCTAGTTCTCCCATCTCTTTAATTAAAGATACAGGAAATTTTTGGGTGGCTTCCATTTCCGGGACCAGGGGAGCAATACGTTTTTCCGCAAAATCCCGCACGGTTCGTTTTACCAATGCTACTTCCTTTGGCAGATCAAAATCCATGTTTGCCTCGCTTATTATTGAAATTTAATTTTATAATCGAAAATCGAAGAAATAACTCTTCGTATTATTATGAAAAACTATTTAAAATTTCATCCCGTGTAGCTTTTAACTTTTGTATAAACTGATCCATCACTGAAGCATTTACGCGCATTGTGGGTGCCGATATACTCAACGCACCATAAAAATCATGACTCATTATATTAAGTGGAACAGCTATACAGGTTAAACCGATTTCGAATTCTTCAAGATCGGTGCTATAGCCGTTTGTTTTAACGCGTGTGATTTCTTCTTTAAATTTTGTTTTATTGGTAATAGTAGAAGGTGTAAAGGATTGAAATTTAATATTATCGATAATTTTTCGAGTTTCATCAGCAGGTAGTATGGAGAGAATTGATTTACCTATGGCAGTACAGTTAAGCGGAAGTTGATTACCGAGAGTGGCACGCATTTGGAGGCTGCGTTTACTCTCAATTTTGTGGAGGTAAAGGAGTCTACCCTGGTAAAGTTGTGCAAGATTGACTGTTTCGTTTACATCTTCACATAATCTTTTCATAAAGGGATCGATTTTTGTGATAAACAGTTGTTTAACCGGAACTTTGCTTCCCAATTCGAAAAGAACCATTCCCAGGCAGTAGGTATTATTATCTTTCTTTTCCACCAATCCCACTTCGACAAGTGTTTCAAGGTATCGAAAGGTAGTGGTTTTATCCATATTGAGTTCTTTACTGATGGTAGTGAGGTTCATACCTTCCCCGGCGTTTCCCAAAAGATGCAAGACAGTAACTGCTTTTTTAACAGAGCTGCTCATGTTTCAAATATTGAAACTCCATTTCTATTTTTAAAATAAAATTATAAAAGGTTGCATGAATTTTGTCAAGAGTCAAATGAAAAATAAACGATTATGAGGCCATATAAACTCTGATGTTTTACAGCATCAGTGAGAAGAAAAAGGTGAAAAATTTAAAATTTTCCAATCATCTATTTGATTTCTTTCAAAGCGTTTAGTGCTTTCTGTGCCATCTTTTCCTGAAACACAACCAACTCCTCAGTTGTATGGTCGACTTTTAAGAATTCCTGGGTTTCCAAATAAATTTCCTTCTCTATTTTTAAAATTCCCGGTAAAAATCCTGTTTTCTCT
>JAKAGC010000461.1 GCA_021817755.1 Acidobacteriota bacterium
TGAGAATACAGAATTACCGAAATCTTAAACCTGCCAATATAGATACGTCAATATTCACGGGGCCCCAGGATAGAGATGGAAGTTCTACAACATTGGATTTTATTTCTTTTACATATCCTTTCCGTATGGGTAAATTGAAGATTGTTCCACAAATTAGTTATCAACGTTCCATCAGCTTTGATCTGGCGACTCGCACAAATGATGTGGTTCAAATCGAAACTACCCCCGATTACAAACAAACAGGTACGTTTACTGAAAATGATAAATTCACTGGGGGTATAGATACGGTAACATTCAGTGTTGGAACTCGCATTTTGGATAGGGTAAATATCGGTATTTCAGGTAATCTTATTATGAATGGATTTACTGGAAGACGAGCCCGCACTTTTTCTGCCGAAAAAACATTAACTTCATCGCCAGGTGATACAATTTCCATACAAACGATTTCCAGTGAGAGTCTCACTACGGATTTCCATGGATTTAATTTTAATATGGGGATATTGGTAGACCTTTTCAGGAATTTTAAAATGGGAATTGTATATAAGAGTGCCGCCTCATTGGACCTTAAATACAAAATGCATATCTCTTCCATTCATAGTGTGGATTCTGTCGAAAAATCCAAAACCAATTTTGATGTCGATTCGACTACTGTTCCGCTTCATTGGCCTGAGACTTTTGGATTCGGGTTTTCTTTCAGACCTTCGGATCCGCTTACATTATCGATCGATGTCACACTCACCCGTTGGTCGAAGGCTATTTTGAAGAATTTTACACTTCCTGATGAAGAAAATCCTGAACTACCTGTAACCAGGGATTTATTTTTTCCTACACTAACCCCTATTGACAGTCCATCAGCGAGACGGCAAATCGATACGGCTCAATTTCGTAGTGGAATGGAATATGTAATAATTACAAAGAACGATATTTTTATTCCCCTTCGACTTGGAATATTTACCGATACACAGTATTTTAAAGATACCACGGGTAGGAAAGTCACCTTTTTCGGTATAACCGGTGGAGCAGGGATCAAAAAGGGCAGACTTGCTGTGGATTCTGCGATTTTGTATGAGTTTGGAAATTATCTAAAATTAAACAATGATTATGCACCGACATTTTTTGCAGATTTAAGAGTTTATATTTCTGCCATATTCAATTTTTAAAATGAGAAAAGGTAAGATGACAATACAGCGTTCCAATTTATTTCTATTCGTCCTCATTCTTATCTTAATGCTTTTCACACTAAATGTGAGAGGAGAAGAATGGTATATTCATTATGACCGTGCGATGACGGCTTTTCAAAATAAAGACTGGAAGTTGGTTATTGATGAATTACAAGCCTGTATTGAAAAAGAAAAAGAACCGCGCTTGAAAAAACGGACCACAGGTATTGCGTTCAAGGAATACCTTCCCTATTATTATATGGGGGTTGCTTATTATAACCTGGGGAATTGGGGGAAAGCTTCGGACATGTTAAAATTATCCCAGGAATTCGCTATTATTAAAGAGAAGCCTGCTTTGTATGATGATTTAACCCGAAAACTGGATGAATGTAGTAAAAAATTAAGTGCCGTATCGGTTGAACAAAAGAAGAATACAATCATTGATATCGATAATTCTGCGTTAATAAACGGTTATATTACAAATGGAGATAGATTTGCCGCTACTGGTGATTGGGATTCTGCAACACGTGAGTACACATTTGCAAAGAACCTAATTGAAAAAAAAGGTGAGAAAAGCTCACAGATAGAAGATTTAGACCGGAAAATCAAAGAGATCAAACGGGCGGAAAGAATCAAACAGGTTGAGAATTTAATAAAATCAAATCGTAGTGATGAGGCTTACACTCTTCTGCTTACACTTCAACAGGAAAACCCATTGGATGAACAGGTTAAGCGATTACTAAAACAAATGAATGACGCTCGCTTCAATACAAAAACTGTTCAGAAAGAAGCACTTGAACCATCGAAGGGTAATTCTCAAGATGTGTTATCCAATGATACGGGTTCTGCAATTGAAAAACTTTTAAGTATGGGAAACGAGTTGCGTGCGTTGGGAAATTTCAATGAAGCATTGGATAAATACTTAACTGTATTGCAGATAGACTCACAGGATTTGAGTGCTAAATTCTGCATCGATTCTCTTCTTATCGAATCGATTAACACGGGAATACATGATTATTTTAATCGTATCACCGGCAATGGAGAATTATTTTTTCGTAGGGCCT
The DNA here is from genome assembly GCA_021817755.1 of Acidobacteriota bacterium. Classification (GTDB taxonomy): domain Bacteria; phylum Acidobacteriota; class Aminicenantia; order UBA2199; family UBA2199; genus JAKAGC01. The sequence continues at coordinate 2,225 of JAKAGC010000461.1, forward strand.
TTCGTATTATTTCACTGCAATCATCACCTTCCCCAAACATCGAAATTACTGTAAACCGTTTTCTTGGAGTAGTATGCCTTGAAAAGTATTTTAAAGAAGAGGATACTTCCGGGAAATATTTCAAGGAAGCGATGAAGTATATCCATCGTATTTATATTCTTGATCCTGGATTCAATCTTGAAAAAGAATATTTTTCTCCGCGTATTATCGAGGTATTTAATAAGATCAGGGATAGAAAAAAGTAAAGAGATTTAAATTATATAACTCTATTTTCCTGTTTTTGGTGTGGGTATCTCTATTACGAAAATAAATCGAGTATCTGGAAAAGGTTTCTCTGGTAGTCAGCGTTTTTTTTATATTCCTTTATTCCCTGGGAGTTAACTTGATCGGATGCAGATTCTTTATTGGCCATCATTTCGTTGATTTGTTCGCGTTGTAATTTTCGTTTTGCACGATAGGAAATAATACGCGCTCTCATTGCTGTTTGTATATCTTTGGGAGAGGGATCGGAGGGAGCGAGAGCGGCACGTTCTATTTTCATTGCTTTTTCAATGGTTTCTTCCGGTTTGGCATTCGAATCAAAGGAAGCATTAATCTCCACTTCACCTTCATCTGCATACATATTTCCATCGGGTCCTTTAATATACCTGAATGAAGGAGACCCCACGGCAAGATCACGGGCTACTCGCATATGCTCATTCTCATGCTGCTGAATGTTTCGTTCCATTTGTTGGAGGGATTTGATATCCAGTTTTTCTTTGAGAGTGAGATCCTTTTCATTTTCACTAACTGTATTGTCATTATTGATATATTTTTTTAGAGTTTCGGGTAATTTTTGAAGCGTATTATCATACAGATTAGTGCTATAAGAGGATAATGTATCGATCATCTTCATTAATTCCTGGGTTATGCGTATAATAGCCAGATATTATATTATATATCATTTTAAAAAAAAGACAACTTGCTTGACAAAATCGATAAAACTGGTACGATATGTCCTTTGTTACACTAAGGAGAAATTTAACAAATGAGTCGTGTTCCTTCCTTTATTATATTCCTGGTTTTGATATCAACCGTATATTTCGGAATTCATGTTTTTGTTTATAAAAGCATTACCCGGTCACTTATTCAGGATCCGGGGTGGCAACGAGTATTGAAATGGTTTTTTTATATTTCAGGTGGTAGTTTCTTTTTAATTACGTTCCTGAATCCTTTTTTCAAAATGAGAGCTTTCAATACCTATACCGGTACGTGGTTAGGTTTAATGGCAATTTCATTTTTCATATTTCTTCTCCAATGGATACCTGTTAGGGTATTTTCTTCTCATGCCAAGCAAATAACAATAGGCTCTCTTATAATGATTGCAATAATTGCCGGGATATCTCTTTACAATGGAGTTCAATTACCGCGAGTTAAGCGGCTAACTATTCCAATAAAAAATTTACCGGGACAATTATCGGGATTTTCTCTGGTTCAAATTTCCGATATTCACATCGAAGCATTTAATAATCCCGCTCGAATTCATAAAATCGTGGATACTATCAATGGCTTAAAACCTGATCTTGTGGTGTTTACAGGAGATCTAATCGATGGGAATGTAATAAAAGAAAAACCATTAATGGAAGAATTAAAACGAATTAGTGCCAGATATGGGGTTCTGGCTGTGAGTGGGAATCATGAGTTCTATGCAGGTTATAATACATTCAAGAAGGTAACGGATTATGCCGGATTTCGAGTACTTCATAATGAATCTGTAAAAATTGGGAATGGATTACAGGTGGTGGGACTTGAAGATGATGAAGGCCGACGTTTCCATGATGGAGCTCCTGATCTGGATAAAGCAATGAAAGGTTGCGATCCTGCTTTACCCACTATTCTTCTTTATCATAGACCTTTAAAATTTCATGAAGCTGTCGAAAAAGGAGTGGATTTGCAATTGTCGGGACATACTCATGCGGGGCAGATTCCTCCTATGGATATTATTGTCTGGTTTTACTATAAGTATCCATATGGCCTTTATAAAGAAAAAGACAGTTATATTTATACTTCTTCCGGGACCGATATATGGCGTACTCCAATGCGCCTCTTCTCACGGAATGAAATTGTATATATTACGTTAAAGTAATTATATAATTTTCAATTTTTCAAATGATGAACCAACTTTCCAGGTGGTAAAATTTTACCAAGCCCTGCCAATATCGCCGAAACTCCTATGATTATGGGTGCGCTTGGGAATGATATAATCGTCAGTAATTGAATCACTACTGCTGCAC
>JAKAGC010000462.1 GCA_021817755.1 Acidobacteriota bacterium
TAAAAAGTCTGCTTGAAAGTGTCGACGCAATGCTTGTTATTCCAAATCAAAAACTTTTTGAAATAGAAGACGCCAATATCTCCTATAAAGATGCCTATAAAAAAGTAGATGAAATCCTTCTCAAAGCAGTAAGAGGTATTTCCGATATTATTAGCAATGCAGGTTACCAGAATGTTGATTTTGCTGATGTAAAAGCCGTAATGTCGGAAAAAGGTCGCACACTTATGGGAACCGGAGAAGCAAGGGGTGAAAATCGTGCCGAAGAAGCCGTAAGAAAAGCGTTAACATCTCCTCTCCTCGATAATATTTCCATTCATGGTGCAACCGGAATTCTTTATAATATTACCGCAGCCTCCAATTTAAGTTTAAAAGAAATGGGTGTTATCGCAGAGATTATCCGCTCTAATGCTGCACCTGACGCCAAAATAAAATTTGGAATTGTGGATGATGAAAATATGGTCGATATGCTTCGAGTAACAGTGATCGCAACCGGTTTTAAAGAAGGAGAAAAACGACCCGATACACGACCCATTCATAAAATGACTACTCCCGTAAACCCCGTAATAAATCCTTCGAAAGTAGCACCCGTAACACCATCTTCAATATTTGTTCCTGTTAATCCAGTAAAGAAGGAGGAGGCTCCAAAAGAAAGTAATATGGGATACTATCTTGGAAGACCCATCAACAGCCCTGGAAATCCTGCAGATTTGACTCGATATATTAATGATAGTTCCATGCCCAGTTTAATGTCCAATCCTGAGAATGTTGATGATATACTTGATGTCCCAGCTTTCCAGAGATCAAAATCACAGGTGCGAAGATGATTCGAATCGATCTTTTAATAAAAAATATAAAGGAACTTGTTAATCCTGCCAATAACTCTGTTGTTCGTGGCTCACAACTTAATTCGATAATGCTTTCCCACAATGTGTGGTTGGGAGCCACCGGTGAAGAAATTTCATTTATTGGGCGGGAAGAGGATTTTAATAAACAGTGTGAATTAAGTGAAGAAGCTGTAATAATTGATGCTTCTGATTTTGTCGTATTTCCCGGTTTCGTGGACCCACATACACATTTGCCTTTCGCAGGAACCAGACAGGATGAATTCAGGCTAAAACTGCAAGGCGTGACCTATCAGGAGATCGCAGCCAAAGGCGGCGGGATAAAGGGAACCGTTAAGAAAACCCGTGAAATTGAAACAGATGAATTGATCGGCATTTGTGAAAAACGTTTAACCCAGATATTGATCACAGGCACCACTACATTGGAAGCCAAAAGCGGTTATGGACTAGATCTGAAAACCGAATTAAAACAACTCGAAGTACTCAAAGCATTGAATACATTTCATCCTGTCACTATTGTTCCCACCTTTATGGGCGCACATGAAATTCCATCTGAGTTTGAAGGAAGAAATCGTGATTTTCTAGATTATCTAGTAGATGAAGTAATACCCCAGGTAAAAGAGCAACAGCTCGCTGAATTTGTTGATATTTTTTGTGAGAATGGTGTTTTTTCTTATGATGAGGCAGAATACTATCTTGATCGGTTAGCCTCTTACCCCTTTAAGATTAAGATGCATGCAGATGAATTTACATCCAATAATGCAGCCATACTTGCAGTAAAAAAGAAAGCCGTTTCCGCAGAGCATTTAATTGCCATGACAGAAAAAGAAATCGAGGTTATTTCTGCATCTGACACCTCATGTGTCTTTTTACCAGGGGTCTCTTTCTTCTTAAAATTAGGAAAATATGCCCCAATTCGGAAAGTAATTGAACAAAATGGAATTGTAGCCATTGGAACCGATTTTAACCCAGGAAGTTCTATGGTATCATCCCAATTATTTACTTTTCATCTCGCCATCTTCAATATGGGGTTAACTGTTGAGGAAGCCATTAATACTATCACTATTAATGCCGCTTATGCAATCGATAGACAGGATAAAATCGGTTCGATCATCCCCGGAAAAAAGATGGACCTTGTATTAATGGATATTCCTGATTATAGTTATATGGCTTATCATCTTGGGATAAATCCCGTACATACAGTAATAAAAAATGGTGAAGTTGTTGTAAAAAATCGTCAACCTATTTTCGATTGATAAATTTAGGATCAGTTTAAGACAATTCTTACCAAAGAAGAATAAAAATTGAATTCTCACTAAAAACCGGTTCTCCAATTTTTTTTTTTAATTCTCAATTTTTATAGTAAAAAGCTTTTCATCCATCTCTTCTGTCCCATGTTCGATGATAAGAGAACCATCAGTATCCACAACATAAAAAGGAACTAATGAAAAATCCAACCACCGAATATCTACTCTTCCACTGTACAATCGCCGAACTCTTTTTATATGTTCACGTATTGCACGTTTTTCCCCTTTTAAAAAACTAAAGGTTTCGTGATGCATTTTCCCTTTCCCACGAGTTAAAAAAGGTATAAAACTCAACCTTCGAATTCTTTCCTTAATACAGAATTTAGCCATTTCATCTACAATAAGTTCTCCCCCCCGAATCAAAGTTGTTTGGATTGAAACTCCAACCCCACTATTAACTAAATATTGAAGATTTTCTATTACTTTTTCATAAGAGTCAGTCCCTGTTAGTTGGTTATGAAGTTCTTTATTCCCATGCACACTTACTTTTATTTCTGTCTTTGTATGAAAAAGAATTTTAGGTAAATCCAAAGGTATGCATATTCCATTGGTAGTTAATTTACATTTTCCACCCATTGAATGAGTATAAATCAATAATTCCCGTAATCCAATATGTAATGTAGGTTCACCGCCACAAAAATGAATTGTTTTTATACCCAAATTAAGTAAATAGTTTATGCGATATTTAAGTTCTTCCAATGAAGGATTTATCCCTTGTGGTGGAGCGAGACAAAAATCGCAACGCGCATTACAATTACGCGTAATGCGCATACAAATCATGTCAGGTAAGTTAGTATTTATTTTTTCCATTTTCATATTAATCAGTTTAGATGATAATCAGTTTTTTCAGTTGGAAGAGTAGACTTGATATTATCACCCATATGCATCTGTATCCAATTGAAAATAACCCGAGCGCCAAGTTTAACCAATGCCGTGTTCCAGTCTTTACATCTTTCAGGCGGGTATATACGTGATACAATGCTTTTTGTCAAAAGCGATTTATATTTCTGAAAGTCCCTTTCAGCAGGTTTACACCTATCGAAAGCAATCCAGACTTTTCTCCCCTCGGCCTTTTCCGTAATCCAGGAGACATGCCTTCCAATTGGAGCCACAGCAGGCCATCCACTAACTGCAAGTGATAAAGCATCGAACATCCCCTCTACGATTATTAATGGTTCCGCTTTCCAACCACCCGAAACATTAATAAATCCATTCCCCCTTCCAATTGTTAACATTTTATTTTCTCCCCTAAATGTTTGTATAAATCGTCCATGGATTGATACCACTTCATCGTTCTCGTTTCGTAATAATGCAACCACGGCAGGACGCTTGTTAAAAGAAGGAGCAAATCTCAGACCTTCCGTATTTGCCACTTCAAGTGGAATTCCTCTTTTTTTCACATACAATTCTCCTGGAGTCCCCTTTAATGCAAGTGCGTTGTCGTATAATTCTTCCGGTCCCTTTTGAGTACCTGGCATGAATAGTGAATCATTAAAAAAATAAGTTTTCATTCTATTTTTCATTTTAAGAAAAAGACCAGGGATTGTCAATGGATATAATGGAATAGTAAAGGGAAAAATTTCAATATAGTAATTGAAATTTACATAGCTAATTGAAAAGTATTAATTCCCCGTTGAAATATCTTTCGAATTACTTTAAAATAGAATATAAAAAAACATTTCTCGAAAATATAGCCCCTGGGAGGCATTTAATTGAAGGTAGATTTTTATAAAATTATCCGGTTGATCCTGTTGGTTCAGGCTGTAATATATTGTTCATTCAATGGATTTTCCCTTGAAGTAGGTCATCCGTTGAGTTATTATTTGGTTAGCAATTGGTCTATCGAGAACGGTTTACCCCAAAATGCGGTGATGTCGATTCAGCAGACCCAGGATGCATATATATGGATCGGAACGCAGGAAGGCCTTGTTCGTTTTAATGGAAAGGATTTTAATGTTTTTGACAGTTATAATACTTCTGCAATTACAAATAATTACATTCTCAGTCTCTATGAAGATCGGGATGGTATACTATGGATAGGAACTGTCGGTGGTGGCCCTGTCTATTATAAAGATGGTAAATTTTTCCAACCCAATCTTAAGGAACTCCTTGAAACCCAGGTAAGTAGTTTTTGCCAACGTAAAGACGGAACTCTACTAATTGGAACTCGTGGAGATGGAATTTTTTGTTATAAAGACGGAATTTATACTCATTTTAAATTCCCCAAAATATTTGCCAGTAGGGATATTTCTTGCATTATGGAAGATAGTAATGAAAACCTTTGGATAGGCACTTATGAAAGTGGAATTCTTAAAGAAAACAAAGATAA
>JAKAGC010000463.1 GCA_021817755.1 Acidobacteriota bacterium
CGATCTTGAAGGGAAATGTTTATCATATCGGAACGGATTTGATCCGGAAATTCGAGGAGAGGAAATATGATGAAATCGGGGATTTTTTGGATTCCCTGGAAGAGGAAGAATTGATTTTTACTGTGGAAGATGAAGACTGGATACCGTCTGAATCTGATGAAGAGAGAGAAGATGAATTATTCCGGCTTGAAATCCCGGGTGATGCGGATATTCATTTTATACTTGAGAAATTCAAGAAATACCGGATTTCTGCGGTAGTAGTGGATCAATGCAGAATGAATGAAAGTTTACCTGAAGGGTACCGGTTTGAGGCAAGGGAAGAGACTGCGTGTGATTTTAAAACCTGTGAATCACTGGCCCGTAGAGTGGGGAGTAATGCATTATTTAAAACAGATGAGCAAACTTACGCATTTCTTCAGAAGTATAACCGGTGCTGGGGAAAATCGGTGGCAGTTACTTCGGATGGAAAAATCCGACCTTGTATTCACAGTCAAATCATATTGGGAGATATAAACGATAGCGAAGAACATATTTACCATGCTATGGAAAAAATGAAAGAGTTATGGGGGTTAACGACAGATAAAGTAGAAAAATGCAATGGATGTGAGTTGCGGTATGTATGTTTTGATTGCAGAGAGCTGGCATTTCGGCATGGTGGGGAATTATCCGCAATTAATCCTTTTTGCCAATATAATCCGAATGCCTCTGATAATCAATAAATCGTCATTCCAAAGAATAAACATTTTATAAAATGCAAAAGTTTTGTCAGGGTTCAGGGACGGGTTTTTCAAAACGAGTCCCTGGCCACCGGAGGTAAAGCCAAATGAATCCGAATGAAAAAATAAAACAAATTATTGGTGACAAAAATAATTATATTGTAGGATTTGCAAATTTAGAGGGATTGATAACAAATAAGTTTGGGAATTACGTTTATGGGATTGTCATTGGAAGGAAGTTGGACGACCGGATTATCGATTCGATCGAGTCCGGACCAACACTTGAGTATTACCAGCACTATAAGGATGTAAACCGAGAACTTTCGGAGATGGTTCACCACATTTCGAATGAATTGAACAAGGTGAGTATTTCCACAATGATAGTCGAACCCACACTAAGTGATGATGCGTTGGATGAATATTATTACAGAACGTTACGAGCGGATTTTTCACACAAGATGGCAGGGACTCGTGCCGGATTGGGATGGATAGGAAAAACAGATTTGTTTGTTTCGGAGAAATTCGGGCCACGTTTAAGGTTGGCCACTGTATTAACCAATCATCCGTTGGATTGTTCTGTTGCTCCAATCGATGAAAGCCGGTGTGGGGAATGTAATCTCTGTGTAAAAAAATGTCCTGCAAAAGCTGCAACGGGAAAATCCTGGAATATACATATTGAGCGTGAAGAGTTTTTTGATCCGTTTAAGTGTCGCGAAATGTGTTTGGAACTTTGCTCCGAGAGAATGAATCAACGTGTTAGTATATGTGGAATCTGCGTATCGGTTTGTCCAAGAGGTAAAGCACAGAAGCAGTAATCGATTACTCGAACCACACTCGTAAAATATATTAAATGCTTAAATTGAAGCCATTTAAATGAATAAAGATCAGATTAGTTTGGAGGAAGTGTTTAAAAAGGTATGTAATGTCGATGAATTGAGTGTGGACAATTCATGCTGCGAGTGATATAATGATATAATAATTGGAAAACGATCAGGACATAGAGCAGATGAAAAACATAACGTTAAACAAAAAAGCATTTCATGATTATGAGATAATAGAAAAATTTGATGCAGGTCTTTCTTTAGTGGGAAGTGAAGTTAAATCCATTCGAGATGGCCGGATAAGCTTAAAAGATGCATATGTAGAAATAAAAAAACTGGAAGCATTTTTATTAAATGCTCATATCAGCCAGTATTCAAATGCCAGTTACAACAACCATGAACCGGAACGACCTCGAAAACTTCTTTTACACCGCCGAGAAATTTTGAAACTGGATAATAAAGTAAAGACCCGAGGTGTTACTATTGTCCCTCTTCGTATGTTTTTTACTGATAAAGGATTGATAAAAATCGAAATTGCTTTAGCCAGAGGGAAACGGGAATACGATAAAAAACAACGTATCATAGAACAGGATATAAAACGGGATCTGGATCGCGAAATGAAGAATTTTCGTTAATCCAGGGTTAATTTTTTAATTTGAAAGAAAAAAATTAAGCCTCAGGATGAGGGGGATGTGATTCGGTTTCAATACTAATACCGATTTGCCTTGGGGTTGGAAAAGGATACTCATTTATTATCTTTCCATCATTGTCTTTGTAGTCCATCCATTGGCCATTGGGTAGCATCAATTGGTTTGGTATAATATCGATTTTATAGGCTGTATGTTTATTTCCCGGCACATAAAATCCGAGATATAGCCAGGCAATACCCATTCGCTTTGCCAGCTCAATTTCTTTGTATATGGCAAGTTTCCCCGGACTAAATTTGTAATATTGAGTGTCATAATAGCAATAAACGGCAGACATGGTATTCTCTGTTATATCCAGATGAGAAATGCCAATAAGTCGTGGGCCGTCTTTTATTGTGAGTATTTTTGAAAAAGAATAGGGATGAAAAAAGCTTTTTACAAAGTTTTCATATGAGCTGTGAATCTGTCTGGCAAAACGCATTTTGTGTATATTATACAGATCATAGGCTTCCTGGCTTGGATTAGGGTCCTCAAGGGTTACAGTGAGAGTTTGCGCTCGTTTAAACAATCTTCGGATGGATGGGGAAGGAGTAAAAGATTGAACTGGGATTCGGATTGAAACGCAGTTCATACAATGGCTGCACATGGGACGAAAAAAGGCTTCCCCGAAGTGCCTGAACCCGAATTTTAAGAGATTTTCCATATCCGGAACATCGATTTCTTTTGCCACGAAATTCTCACTGATGGAGATCATATTTGCAATATATGGGCACTCTTCGACAATGGGTTGTAGTATAACTCCTTTTATACTCATGGGGAAAACCTCTTTGTTTGGGTTTAAATTTTCCGGGAGTATTATACCATATGTGAATGGATATATAAAAGGATTAAAAAATCAAATATTGAAAGAGTGAAAAAGTAATGTCTAAGCGGTTGTATCTGATGTTTCGCCGACCCAATTGTCCAATTTTTCCTGTATTAATTTATATGTTTCATCTGTTATTTCGGGTAATTCATCGCCCCATGCTTTACCGGCTTCGGCAAATCCCTGATCTATAGCATTCCGAATGGTTTCGATTTTAGTTTTATCTCCACCGAATGCAGCGATCGCAAAATCGACAATCCGGTCACTGACTTTTTCCGGGCTTAATTCTCCACCAGGACCGATCATTTCTTGTGCTTTCTTTTGGGTTATTTCATCCACGTTCAGGTTATCGATATTCCCGCTTTTTAATTGATCAACCGTATATCCCTGGCGTTCGAGAAAATCTCGTACCAAGGATTGAACGGAATTGCTGATATTATCGGATTCGGTCATCAATCGGTTGACTGCCTCAGAATCCATGGTAATCTTTGAATTAAGATAGCTGGATTGTGTTTCTGAATTTGCTGTTTGATATAAATCAAGAATGTCCTCTGCTGCATTCTCTCCTGTTAAGGAATTTTCAGTTTTATTATCAGTTTTCTTGTTTAAAATCTCTGAAGCATAACGATTGATATAATTAGTCTCGTTAATTTTCATAGGAATCCTCCTCACCCATATTATCGGTTGAAAAAGAAAAAACTAAATTATAGGGATTCCCAATTCTTCAATTCGGTAGAAATCCTCTCCTTTTCGAATACATCGGATTGGTTCTTCCGTAATATCCAGTATGGTTGATCCGGAAGATTCCGGAAGCACACCCTTATCGATAAATATATCTACTGAGTTTTGAGATTGAAGATTTGAAAATTCTTTAAGAATTTGAGTAGGATCATTTAATGGTTTTTCACCGGAAAAATTGACGGATGTTGTTATCAGTGGAAAACCCAGTTTTGCTACCAAATCCAGGATTCCGGGAATTTGGGGGATTCGAATACCGATTTTATTGCTTCCTTTTAATAAAACAGGATTAATACTCGACGATGCAGAGAAAATAAAAGTAAATTTTCCCGGTAGCAAAAGACGGTAAAATTTAAAAAAGATATCCGGTATATAATTCACCAGCCCTTCCAGCATGACTAAGTTGGGTACAATTACCGAGTATGGCGAAGATGCCCGTTTTTTTATACCATCAATCTTATCGATGACGGCTGGTGAACAGAAATTTCCGCCAATCCCGTAAAGGGTATCGGTAGGATATATAACGACGCCGTCATTGGAAAGTAAGCTTTTCATTAAATCGAGGGTAGTTAATGAGAATTTATCTTCATAAGGTATAGTTTTCATGGTAAACCTTCTAGTTTATTAATTCCCTTACGGGTCTAAGTGAATTCATAGGAAATTAGGAAAAATAGCCGCTTT
>JAKAGC010000464.1 GCA_021817755.1 Acidobacteriota bacterium
CACCGGATGCTGCAAATAATCATCGTATATTTGATTTCGTAAGTAAATATATTTAGGAGGAATAAACAATGAAAACAAAAAAACTTGAGAAAAAGCTCTTATTGAGCAAAGAGACCATTTCAAATTTGAATGCAGGAGAAATGAACCGGGTATTAGGAGGAGAGACATTAGATGAGCTTACATGTATCTCCAAATGTGCCACCGATTGCCTTTGCCCTACCTATGTTACCCGGTGCACTGAATGCTGTATTCTTTAGTCAAATTTAAAACTAATAACTAAATTATTGGAGGAAAGACAATGAAAACAAAAAAAATCGTGAAGAGATTAAGTCTCAGTAAAGAAACTGTTTCTAATTTAAATGCAGGAGAAATGAACCGGGTATTAGGTGGAGAGACCGTAGATGAGCTTACATGTGTTTCAAAATGTGTGACTGATTGTATTTTATGTCCGACTAACCTGACCCGATGCTCTGTATGCTGCATCGCTTAATCACGTTCTAATATTGATAACTTAATAATTGGAGGAATAAGAAAATGAAAACCCAGAAAATCGAAAAAAGATTAACTCTCAGCAAAGAAACGATTACCAATCTTGAAATAAATGAAATGAACATGGTAATAGGTGGTAGTACAAGATTAGCTACCGATTGTATAGGATGCGTGACTGTTGGGACAGTATGTTCCATATGTTGTCCATAAACATGATTTTAAATAATTAATTCCCTTTGAATAATTATTATTAGCTCTGGCGGAACAAAGAATTATCACAATCTTTGTTCCGCCTTTCTATTCTTGATCTTCTTTTTATGTAATCAAATTAATATATCCCAAAAACATAAAAATTGTAAAACAAGGAAGGAGAGACTCATTTCAATCAGATAAAATGTGAAATAATTAAGAAAATCCTCATTTCATCTCTTGACAAATTTCCCCTTCTTATATATCATATAAAATTGAGTATGAACATGAACGGCAAAGAAGACGTATTCAAAAAATTTGTAACGAACTATAAGACTGGTGATATCATCTATAAAAAAGATGATGAACAGAAGCATTTCTTTATTATCAACAACGGGAAAATCCAGATTAAATTAGACGAAGGAGAAAATATCCTCGTCACATTAGGGAAGGGAGATTTTTTTGGAGAAGAATCCCTGAACGAAGGTCAGAATGCTGCATATACAGTCGAAGTTGTGGAAGATGCGGATATTATAAAAATCCCCTACATTGCTCTGACTGATATGATGAAAAAAAATACTGCAATTTCCCTTAAGATATTAAAGAAGCTATCCGAAAAAAATCTTAAAATGCTTGAAAACTCAGCCTCATTCGGTCATACTGTTTCTGCTGCCAAAAAGAAACCGGTTAAAGCTGAACCTGCTGTGGAAGATGACGAATCAGAAACTCTGGACCCTGAAATAAAAGCATACCTGGTAATTAAACGTTCTAACCGTATCGTTCAATTGACCAAAAAACATACTTACCTTGGTAGAAGAGATTATACAACCGGTTTTATACCGGATGTCGACTTGACAAAAGAAGATGAAGAAAAATACATATCCAGGAAACATTCCAAGATATCTTATATAGAAGAGAAATTCTATGTTTCAGAGGAACCCGGCGCAGTAAATGGAACATTCTTAAATGGAAACAAATTATCCACCGGTGTGAAACACGAATTAAAAAATGAAGACGAAATAACACTTTGTCATCTGGATATCGTTTTTAAATATTAATCCCATATATAAAAACCCTTCAAATATTTGCCTCTAATATTGAATATTTCACTATAAAAAGAGTGTGTATATCCAATTTTCATATTGACAATCAATCGGATAGGTGGTAAAGTAGATAGTATCATAATTTAGCAAATTTTTTAAGCGGAAAATATCCCCCCAGGAGGTTTGCTTAAATTGTTGAATCAACAGTACATTAGTGAGTAAACACAATGATTGGAAGAATAATAGGAAATTATCGTATACTTAAAAAACTCGGTGAAGGTGGAATGGGTGAAGTATATCTCGCCCGTGACATGTCTCTTGAAAGAGAAGTTGCAATGAAAATCATTGCAGCAGAATTAGGAAAAAATTCGAACCTAATGGCCAGGTTCCGTATCGAAGCCATTGCTCAGGCTAAATTAAATCATACCCATATCGTTACAATCCACTCCTTTAACCAGGAAAACGATGTATATTATATCGTTATGGAATATGTAGACGGAAAATCTCTTAAGGACCATATCAAGGACAACGGTCCGATGCCGCTTAACCAGGGTATGAAAACCTTTCACCAGATACTAGAAGGAATGGCTTATGCTCATTCTCGTGGAGTAGTTCACCGGGATATCAAACCTTCAAATATCTTTATTACTTCCAATAATGTGGCTAAAATTGGGGATTTTGGTATCGCTAAAGTTGACGGAATTGATGGTCTCACTAAAATAGGAACTGCCCTCGGCTCACCTGTATATTCTTCACCCGAGCAACTCCTCGGAAAAAATGTTGATGAACGTACCGATATCTATTCACTTGGAATTACGCTTTATGAAATGCTTACCGGTCAACTCCCCTTTAAGCTGGAAGGCGAAAGCGAATACACTGCTATAAAAAAAGTACTTGAGACTACTCCCCCCAAACCATCCGCCCTTAATCCCTCCATACCTACTTCCATAGATAAAATGATTATGAAAAGTATGGCAAAGGACCCTGATCAGCGTTTCCAGAGTGCAAAAGAATTCCATGAAACTCTACTTCAATTAATGCCTTCCATTACGATTACTCCCGTTCCTCAATCTCGTACCCGAACCGGTATTAATCCGCTTAAACAAACCGCTCAAAAACTTGCTTCTTTTACTGATCTAAAATGGAGTCGCCCAGCAGATAAGAAAAAACTCATACTTACCACGGTATTTCTAATTTTAATTCTCACCGGTATTGTATTTTTAATCCTTTCTACCGGATCCACCCCTCCCCCCATTCACCCCATTACATCGGTGAATAACCGCCCTGCTCTTCAATCCGACCAGCCGGATGGATCTTCAGGAAACGCCACATTAATATCTCCTAAAACCACTGGTAATAAAGGAGGGACGACTTCGCCTCGAGCCAATACTCCGAATAAACCATCCACCTCACCTTCGGATGAACCCAAATCCGAGCCATCCAAACCTTCTATCACCCCGGTAGCAACAACTACTCAAACAACTCTACAGCCCCCCTCTGCTTCGGATATTTCAAAACGAATGAATGGGTTAATAAAAAACAAACACTATGACCGCGCAATCGAACTCGGTGTTCAAAGTATCCAGGAAGGTGTCGAATCAGGAGATATCTATATTAAAATTGCCCAGGCATATTATTTTGACGAAAAAAAAGATAAAGCTCGCCCCTATTATCCCAAAGCAATGAATATAGACGGACATATACGTTTTAGAGTTACATATCTCATAAAAAAAGATAATGATAAAGACGGTACTCTGACAATTACCACAACTGCCATTGCATTCAATGGTTCAGGATCAGATGATTTTTCTATCCCTATTCCTCAAATCAAATCGGTGGCACAGGATTTTGCCGGAGATTTAACCGGACTCTTCAGGAAGAAAAAAAACCGGAAAAACCCCATTCTTATTATTAAAGATACTAAAAAAAATAAATACAATCTCGAAGTCGAAATCGATGAAAACGAAATGAGAAGTTTTATAAAAGACATCATTGATTTTTATCGGGAAAAGTATAATAATAAATAAAAGTCTTGACAATAAAAATTCAGGATGGTAAATTTTTTCTATGAGAATTGATATGAATCCTTTGACATTAGGGCAGCCAAAAGCCCATTCCGGAGCCAAATAATGGAATTATGTTCCAATTGCTTTAAAACGATTCCTGAGAAATATCCATTTTGCCCCCACTGTGGTTCACCTACCGTTGAAATCGGTCTAAAACAATGCAATAAAGGCCACATTATCTATGAGACTTGTAGAACATGCCCCGTATGCGGTCAATTGGGAAATCTTGGAAAATCACTTATCAACAATGATTTTGCACACCCTGTTTCATCCAAACCCACAGAAGTTATTTCAATCAAAGATGAAAGAAAATCAGATTATTTCCCTGACAAAACTGTTGTCGAAAGTGATGCTGTCGATGATACACGTGTGAGAAAAGAGTCCTCCATTGACAGAACAGCAATTAAAAGAGCCCATAATATGGAAAATGCCGGGTTTACTTACGATAAAACCCGACTTGAAACTGACCCGGGAAAAACCGTTCTGGAATTCGAATTAGATAAAACGATTATGGATGCTGATATAACTTCCAGGGAGCAATTACCATCTTTCTATGCCTGGCTCGTTTTTATAAACGATGAAAATCAACCCTTTAGAGATATTCGATTGGAACGCGAAAAGAATACTATTGGAAAGAGAACCGATGCCGATATCCGTGTAAATGACAATTTTTCTTCCA
>JAKAGC010000465.1 GCA_021817755.1 Acidobacteriota bacterium
TTTTTTGTGTGTAAGCAAAATTTATAGCGATAATTTTTGCTTTCAGGTGAAAAAATACAGGTTAAGGGGTTTACTTACTCTTTGAGAATAGAACCATATGGTATTCTCAAAAAGATTTTCCTATCACGTTTCTCAGCAATATTTAAATTCCTGAAGAGAGGATATGGATTTTTTCGGTGAAATGAAATACAATAGAGGGATATAATGTATTCGTTATAAACATTAATAATAAATAAATAACAGGAGATCATTATGAAAAAGTCAATCTGTATATTTTTTCTTTGCTTATTTCTATTCATTTCAATAGGTTTTTCAGCGGATGGCATCACTTATGTAAAAGTCGAAGACCCGGGAGTAAAAAATTCCCTGAAATTCGATCTTGACCAATTGAAAACGATTGCAGAGGACTTAAAAGGCGAAGAAACAGCAGGTTCTTTCCAGCTTGTTAACCCGGAAGGTATAGTAATGGCCAATCTGGGAGCTCTTAAAGACGGCGAAATTCAGTGGTCACAGCAAGTTATAGATGAAAAATTCCTTCAGGTAACCTTTGATAAAAAATCCGATTTTGAATCGGTTTTATCCAAAATAAAACAGAATGTGGTAAATCCTGGCGTTCAAGTTCAATATTCGGATGCTCAAAATACACCTATGGCTACATGTGAAATTACTTTCACGGAAGCACCGGACCTGGCTTTAACGGTAAAAGTACCTCTAACCAGTTCACCTGGAGCACCGTTAAATGATAAGGTTTCGGTGGATGTTTTCAACCGGGGTATGCTGGAAGCAAAAGATGTAACTGTGGATCTGGTTCTTTCAACAGATATGCAAATACCGGACCTTCCAACCGATGTTTCTGCTACCTTTAAAGAAGATGCAATAATGAGCGGTGGCCAGAAAACAATTCCTGTAATGAAACCTGGAGAAAAAGTGACGGTTACTTTCGATAATACATTGAAATTCCCTGCGGATGCACCGTATGGAAAATACTACCTGGCTGCAATTCTGGATAAAGATAATAAAATCACAGAATTAAGCGAAATCAATAATCGCGATATTCGCATGGTTATGGTGACTATGCCGGAACCGAAACGGATTATTGTTAATCTACCTGAGGCAGAATTACTTTATACGCCGGCTAATTCGGAAGTTTCAGTATCGAGTAACGGGTTGATTCTCTCCCAAACAGCAGAATGGAGAAAGTGCAACTTTAAAACCCCAGTATTTCAGATAAAGCATGTGGCATGGGAAGATTTCTTGTGGGAAGTCGATACGGTTGCCAAAACGGTTACTCATGTGAAAACTGCTAATTTCTGTAAAAAAGGCGGAGAAGCCAAAGTTTTAACATTTGCAGTAGAACCGACAGGGGGAACAGCAACAACTTTGCCTGATCAGGTAATTATCAAACTTTCGGATGCACGGATCGAATATACGGGCCAGGAAGGAAAATTTAAAATTTTAACGGATGATAACCAGATCGCTTATGTCTCTTTCTGGCAAATCGCTAAAACCCAACCTGGAATCTACCAGGTAAAAAATCAAGCCTGGGGAGATCCTTTCCTGGAAATCGATATTATTAAAAAAGAAGTACGTTTGATTAAAGATGGAAAATTCGGATATGAAGGTGGGACAGTAACGGTTTTACCTTTAACAGTAAAAGTAGAAGAGTAAAAAATCAGTTTCAGAGAATATTAGAAATAAGGGTAAGGTTTACCCACATATGCGGAGGATTTCGGGTGCAATCGCTTCCAGTGGTAGTACCCGATCCACCGCAGATAGTTTAATTGCTTCTTTAGGCATTCCAAAAACAACACAGGTTCTTTCATCCTGTGCAATGTTATAAGCGCCTTCCTGCTTCATTTCAAGCATTCCTTTGGCCCCATCATCTCCCATTCCAGTCATAATAATACCGACGGCATTTTTACCGGCATAACGGGCAGCAGACCGGAATAAAACATCCACAGAGGGTCTGTGCCGGCTAACTAAAGGACCATCCCGAACCTCGACGTAATAACGAGCACCGCTACGTTTGAGCATTAAGTGGCGGTTTCCGGGTGCAATAAGTGCCCTACCGCGCAAGACGGTATCGTTATTCTCGGCTTCTTTAACGGTTATTCGACATCCGGAATCGATACGGGCAGCAAACGCATGGGTAAAATTCTCAGGCATGTGCTGGACAATTACTATTCCAGGGGTATCGGCAGGCATCGCTTCAAGAAAAACCCGGATGGCTTCGGTTCCTCCTGTAGATGCTCCAAGCACAACGACTTTTTCGGTGGTTTCAATCATGGACCTGGATTTTACAGGGGGCATTATAACGTCAGCAGTGAGCTTGGGAGGGACACGCAACACGGGAGTAATCTTTTTAACTTTAACCTCAGCGGCAGCTTTAACAGAATCACATACAAGTATCGATGATTCTTCAAAGAATTTCTTGGTCCCAACCCTGGGTTTTGTTATAATCTCAACTACTCCCAACTCAAGCGCTTTGAGTGTGGTTTCTGCTCCTTCCACAGCAAGACTGGAACATATTACTACGGGGATGGGATGCTGTTCCATTAATTTTCTGAGAAATGTAATGCCATCCATCCGGGGCATTTCGATATCCAGAGTAATAACATCAGGAACTTGTTTTTTAAGCTTTTCGGCTGCATCAAAGGGATCTTTTGCGGTGTCTATGACTTCAATTGAAGGATCCGACTCCAAGACTTCCTTTAATGTTTGTCTGACTACTGCCGAATCATCGATGATTAGAACTTTAATTTTTTTTTTCACGGGGTTACCTAAAACGTTTTTTCGGGTACTCCGGGAAGGCGGAGGTATTCTATTTTACGAATCCGTCGAACCTGAACTTCTCCGGTATGGGTATAAATATACAATTTACGTCCGCTATCGCCACCGAGATCGATGGAGGAAAAACGGAGTTTTTTATTTAAAACCAATTGGAGTACTTTATCGATATTTTGGATTCCAATAGTAGAATTTTTAGAAACAGATGGATCAATCTGGAGAATATTACTTCCTCCAAATGCTTTGACAATTATTTCCTGGTTGTTTATTCCTTTGGATTCGAACCAATGGTACATTTCATTAAATGCAATATCCATGTACCTATATTTCTCCTTTCCAGCAGGGATATGCCTCTCTTCTTTAGCGGAGGGTAGAACGGAATGGCAAGCGGCAGAGATTTGGAAGCGGGGATTATACATAATAATAGTAACACAAGAACCGAGAATCGTGGCGATTCGCTCGGGAGTTTCACTAAAATGAATATCGCCTGGTTTTAAATGGATAGTGTGTAAATGACTGTAACGAGACTCCATTATTCTCTCCGGTAAATTGTCGGTGCCTCAATCCTGAGAGGAAGATCGATATCGATCAGTGTCTCCGAATGACCGATAAAAAGAAACCCCCCGGGTTTAAGGAAGTGGACTATTTTCCTTAATATCTTTTCCTGTAAGGATTTTTCAAAATAAATTATAACATTTCGACAAAAAATGATATCCATTCGTTCTCGAAAACCGAAATCTTCCTGGATAAAATTCAACCGGCGGAATTTAACATGTTCTCTGAGATTGGGAACTATTCGGATTAATCTACGGGAAGCATCTTTACTGCGTAAAAGGTACTTCTTACGAAAAGGAACCGGAATAGGCTCGCATTTTTCTTCTTCATAAATTGCTCTCATTCCTTCTTCGAGTACTTTCGTGGAAACATCGGTTGCTAAAATCCGATAATTAAAATTCAACCCAGGATATTGTGAACTAAATTCTTCGAGGATCATCGCGATGGTGTATGCTTCTTCTCCGGTAGAACATCCGGCACTCCAGAGCATTAATTGCTCTCCAATCCCGGCACCATGAGTGGTTACGAGCTTTGGCAGAACGGTTCCAACCAGATAATCAAAATGGGTTGCTTCACGGAAAAACTCTGTTTTATTGGTAGTAACCACATCGATCATATGGATCATCTCTTCTTCCAAACCCCTGTTACTGAAGAGATAATCCATATATTGTGAAAAGGTACTCATATTAAGGCTTCGCAGCCGTTTTCTCAGCCGTCCTTCCAGCATGACTTTTTTCTCAAGGGGCATCTTAATCCCCACTGATTGCTGTATAAATGTTCCAAGTTGCTGGAATTCATTTTGAGTGAGAGTCAATTCATAAATATTAGACCGTGTGGTCATTGTTTTTCATCCTGAGAAATATTTTTTCATTTGAAGTACATATAATTAATTAATATTTTTCAAAATTTTGATCATCTTCATCACCAGGGGTATCATCGAGATCAAGCGAAACACCTTTCAAACGTTTGGAATCCTTAGCAGGGAATTCGGGGAATCCGGCAATGCGTTTGGATGCCATTCCGTGAGCGGTTTTCATATCGGAAAATCTATTGTGTTTATGAATTTCGGGTGCGAACTCTTTTCTATCCCTCATTAGGGATTTATCGAGCTGGAAAAATTC
>JAKAGC010000466.1 GCA_021817755.1 Acidobacteriota bacterium
GATGAAATGAATATACCCAATTCCTCTAAAAGGAAAGAGCAATACAAACTAAACGAAAATTAGGAGAATAAAGGAGTCTAACATGAGTATTAATTTTACCGCAAAAAACAACGTTAAACTGACAGGAGCGTTGAAGGCCTTTACGGAAAAGAATTTGGAAACCATCGCCAAGATTGCCGGCGACATTATCGATGCAGAAGTAATCGTTAGCGAAGAAAAATTGGTATTCAGGGTAGAAATGAGCGTTAAAACCAGGATGCAGTCGTTTCATATCGAAGCGAAGGATGCGATCTTGAAACAGGCATTGCGGACAGCATTGAATACACTGAAGGCTCAAGCCAAGAAGAATAAAGACAAAATGACTGAGGAGAAGAAACGACGGGGAAAAGAAAAAGAGATTAATTCACTTGAAATTGAAGAAAAACCGGAACGCAAATCTCACGAAAAACACTCCATTGAAGAAATTACTGTGTCATATAACTTCTCCAAAAAACCCATTTCTGTAGAAGAAGCTGTTTTCTTTCTCAAAGAAAGCGGTGAAAATGCCTATATGTTTCATAATATTGAAACTAAAAAGATGGCAGTCATCTTCTACGATAATAAACGAAATATCTCCATAATCGAGGAGTAGTGAGAGACTAATCAAATTATGAAACTTTATACTTGTTTAAAACCCGACGCGATAATAGTTGATTGCAAAGCCACCAATACTGAATCTCTGCTTAAAGAATTGATTCACCATTTGAAAATGAATAATCGCATCTCTGATGAAGACTATATCTATAAAAAATTAATGGAAAGGGAGAAGATGGGGTCCACCTCTGTAGGAAACCATTCTGCTGTTCCTCATGCCAGGATAAAGGATATTAAGGATGTTATCGTGGCTGTCGGATTGTCTCGGAATGGTATTATATACAGTGAAATAGACAAAGAAGTATCTCATTTCTTTGTATTAATACTTGCCCCCAATTCTTCTCCCATTGTCCATCTCCAGGTTCTTGCCGCCGCCGCCACCTTAATTAAGAAACCCGGAAAATGGCTGTCTGAACTTCTGGAATGTCAGCACCCCTCCGATGTGATCCACGTAATTCAGAACTACGAAGAGGACGATGAGTAAAGATAAAGTAGGCGTCGAAATTACGACCGTTATCCAGCAGTGCGAATTTGATATTACGAAAATATATCATCAAAAATTCACAACCAATATTATTCAACAATCCGGTGCTCAAAAACCGGGACTCGCACTGGCAGGGTATTTAAAGTATCTTGACCCAAACCAGCTCCAGGTATTCGGAAAAACTGAAATCGGATATCTTAATCAATTACCTGTTCAGGAAGCCGAAAAACGACTGAAAGATTTTATGTCGAAAAAAGTACCCGGGATTATCGTATCTGAAAACCAGGAGGTAGCTGAACTTATTATTTCTATCTCTGATAAATACAAAACTCCTATCCTGGTTTCGAGCTTGAAAAGTTCACTTTTGATCCCAAGGTTGAATAATTTTCTTTATAGGCATTTCACTGAAAAAATTAAGATAAATGGTGTAATGATGGATATCCTGGGGCTCGGGATATTTATTACCGGTAAATCCGGGATCGGAAAGAGTGAAATGGCTCTTGAACTTGTTTCCAAAGGCCATCATCTTATTTCCGATGATCTGGTAGAATTCTATATTAATTCAAACGATGAGATAATGGGGAGATCCATAGACCGAATTAAACGTTGGATAGAGGTTCGTGGGCTCGGAATAATTAATATTGTAGAAATGTTTGGAGTTGGTGCTCTACTGGATGAAAAGAAAGTAGATCTTGTAATTGAACTTGAAATCTGGGATCCCAAAAAAATCTACGATCGCCTTGGTGAAGGTGATCTGTATTTTCGTATCCTTGGGAAAGATATTCCAAGGTTTAAAATCCCTGTCGCTGCCGGGCGAAACCTCTGCACCATTATTGAAGTTGCCGTAAAATATTTTATTGCAAGAAAGAGCGGCAGTGTCTCTTTTATTCAATATTTAGAACAAAATAACAGGAATGAATCAATATGATAAAAGCATTTATTATTACACATGGAAATCTGGGAAAAGAACTCGTTGAAGTTGCCAGATCCATATTGGAAACACCAATCGATATTGAATGTATCTCATTCGATTGGAGAGAAGACGGAACCAAAACTCTGAATAAAATTCAACACAATTTAAAGAAATACGAAGATGATGATATTATCATCTTTACTGATATGTTTGGAGGCTCTCCTACCAATATTTGTTTTCAATTCGACAGGAAAAATATCGAAATTCTAACCGGTATTAATTTGCCCGGACTCCTGAAGTTTTTAACCTATAAAGATAAAAAAATCAATTTGAAAGCACTGGTAAAGGAAGTAAAAAAAGGGGCTATCGATGGGATTAATGTCATCGGAGAATATTTAGGAGAAAAGAAATCATGATCAAAGAAACCATTGAGATTACTAACAAACTGGGGCTGCATGCCAGGGCTTCCGCCAAATTATCTCATCTTGCCAATAGTTTTCAATCCGATATCTATCTCGTTTATCATGGCGACAGGGTAAATGCAAAAAGCCTTCTTGGTATTCTGACCTTAGCCGCTTCCGTCGGAAATCCTATTACTATTGAAACCGACGGCAAAGATGAAAAAGAAGCTCTTAACCAGATCGTCAATATCTTTCAGTCTAAATTCGACGAAGAGAGTTAGATGAAGCATTTCAAGGGTAAACCTGTTTCTTCTGGGATCAGTATGGGGAAAGCCCTTGTATATAACTCTCAGAAGCAGATTATTCTTAAAGAAAAAATTCCCGTTGAAATGATTTCGAACGAGATTAACCGCTTCAATAATTCACTTAAAATCACCCGGGCTCAATTAAAAAAGATTTATACCAACCTCTTAAAAACCATGGGGAAGGAAACCGCCCTTATTATTGAAACTCAATATCTTCTGGTTAAAGAAGGAAATCTCGTAAACGATATCGTAAGTATTATCACGAATGAATCCGTTAAAGCCGAGTGGGCTATAAAAGAAATTGAGAAAAAGTACATCGATATTTTTAGTAAAATTCCCGATTTAACTTTCCGTGCCAGGGGGAATGATCTTTCCGATGTTTTAGTTCGTTTAATTTCAAATTTAAAAAGTATTAAAAATACCATACCCACCGATATTGAAAATGTGATTGTTGTCGCCGATGATATTCCTCCCTCTATTGCCGCCAGTTTGATGTCGAGGGGAAAGATATTAGGTATTGTACTCAATGAAGGAGGGGAAACGTCTCATACCGTTATCCTCGCAAGAACCCTTGAAATCCCCACAATTGTCAATGCCGGTGATGCCACCCATTCCATTTCTAATGATGACTTTGTGATAGTCGACGGATTGGCCGGTGAAATAACTGTAAATCCTGCCAAATCGTTTATTAGCAAAACCCTTGTCAAAAAAGAAAAATATGAAGTCCATAAAGAGAAACTAAAACAGGTACTTCAATTGCCTGATATCACAAGGGATAAACATCCCTTTAAATTGATGGGAAATATCGAGCTTGCCTTCGAAAGTGATATTCTTCTTTCATACGGTGCTAATGGAATTGGACTTTTTAGAACCGAATTTCTTTTTATGGATCCATCCATTGTACATTCAATTAATGAACAGTATTTAATATATAAAAATATCGCTCAAAAATTTTATCCCAATCCCGTTGTGATTAGGACCTATGATGTCGGGAGGGATAAAAGTTACGAAAGTATTGGCAAAGAACTTGAGCATAATCCCGCTCTTGGCTCTATGGCTGTTCGTCTTTTTTTAAGAGAACGTGAATTATTCAAGAAGCAGATTAAAGCAATTTTGAAAGCCAATGAATCAGGGAATATTAAAATCCTGTTTCCTATGGTTACTGAAATTGAAGAGATTCATTCAATAAAAAATCTTATTCGTCAAGCCAGAGAAGAACTTGAAAAGGAAAAGAATTTTCACGGGAAAAATGTTCCAGTTGGGATTATGATTGAAGTACCTGCTGCAGTGAAAATTATTAAATACCTTAAAAATGAAATTGATTTTTTTTCTATCGGAACTAACGATCTTATGCAATATATGTTGGCAGTAGATCGTAACAATAGTGCCGTTTCTTATTTATACAGCCCTTTTCATCCTGCTGTAATCGAGATTTTACGAGATGTTTTATATGAAGTCCAAAAAATTGGGAAAGATGTTACCGTCTGTGGAGAAATGGCTGGGAAAACATTTACAGCCTTAATGCTTCTCGGAATCGGTTATACAAATTTCTCTATGAATCCACTTTCCATTACTGAAATCAAACGTATTTTTACCCGTGTTCATCTCTCATACATAAAAAAAATAGTTAAACAAATATACAATATGGGATCAAAAACTGAGATTGAGGAATTTCTTGTAGAAACACTTCTTGAAAAATACCCCGATCTGTTTGTTAAAC
>JAKAGC010000467.1 GCA_021817755.1 Acidobacteriota bacterium
AAACAATACCTTTTGAAGCTATTTCTCCAGGTGAGCCTTTCCCTGATACCATTGATCCCCTTGAGATTATACGACCGTGTCAACCTTATTTCGAAAACCTTTCAAAATTATCAGAAATACCATTTGAGAACCTAATTGCAAGAGTGATTACCATAATGAATACTTTGAGTAAACCGGAGAAATGGAACAAATGTGCAGAGAAAAAACTTCGGAGATGGCTAATAAATGCTGATTTGGAACTTGCATGTGTCCGCCCCCGCCCTTCTTTAGTCATGCAAGCTTACTCTCATATTTTAACTGAATTATCAGACGCTCAAATTCTTGATAGTGATAGTTTATCCCCACTCCTTAAAGAGCTACGCTTCCATGATTCAGTATTCTCCTTAAAAGAGCCTTCGAAACGGCCAAATGAGATTATTATTCCTAATGCAAGAGACATGGCATCCCACCCAATAGAAGAGTGGATGAAGATAAATCAAGAAGATTTTTCAGTAATGGTTGATGCATTAAATGATGGTCGTCTAATACTTGGTCAATTAAACCGTATTGCAAAAATTGAAAGGGAAAAGCCAACTGAATATCGATTGTCAACAATATATCATCCTTCTTGGGAGTCACCTACAAACATTACAGACCCCTCTACATTTTTCTTCACAAAAAGGAATTGGTATGGATTTGACTATCCCTTTATAGATGGCGCTACTAAGCTTCCTTTTCCAATTTTATTTGGAGAACCATTTAATCTTGAATTAGGAGGAGAAGAATGGTTAGCAATTAATCCTCGAATTCCTCTCACATTCGGTTGGGAATTTGATAATAGTGGTCTTTTTCGTTGGGTTGATAAAAAGGGGAACATAATGATCGAAAGTATTATGTGGCAAGATGGGCCGATCAAAAGGTCTCGAAAATATGATGAAGTCTGTTCGAATGGATGGATGGTTGTTGCCTCACCTGAAGCAGTAAAAACCATAAATAAAATAATTACTCCTGCTATCCGCCTTGATGCAATAGTTCGAAATTATACTCTTCCTGATGGGGTCAATCAAAAGAGCAATTTTTTAATAAATCGACATTTCCATAGCGGTTTTTCATCTTATTCATAGCATTCATTTTAAAGGAATAGTTGCCAAAAATTTTATCGGTCACTCTTTGGTAACCTATATGGCAAACCAATCGCTTCTCGGTTGGTGGCAAACCCAAATTCATACAATCCCAAAAGGCTTTCACAAAACGTTTTCTATACAAGCAACTATTCTCACCAAACAAAGGCCATTATCGGTTAAGCAATCTAAGCATTTGATCCCATAAATCACGCTATAATTAGTTGAAATATCAAGATAGCCACATTTTAGCAACTGAAAAATTTTAATGTGCAGACTTTGAAAAGACCGAAAACCTGAGTTATAAATTACTTTTGGTTTTCGGTTTAATTAAGTGCTATATGCCCGCTGAAGGCATTTATTCTCCAGTTTCAACAAATAGCGGAATTACTTTCACTCCTGTTTGGGAAGCTGGGAATTCCTTTTGATATTTTATGCGGTATGCTTCGTCTATTTTTTCAATAAATACAATCAGAAATATTTCTGCCAGGTTCAAATGTTTTCCGTAACATGATGCTTGTTCCAGTGCATCTATAAAATTCCGTTCATTCGAGAATGATTTCAATTCTAATCCATATCGGTTCGAGTGAAAAGATATGAGTAAATCAATTTTGCCGTTTCCTGTGGGAAACTCCGGA
This sequence comes from Acidobacteriota bacterium, assembly GCA_021817755.1. Taxonomy (GTDB): domain Bacteria; phylum Acidobacteriota; class Aminicenantia; order UBA2199; family UBA2199; genus JAKAGC01. Next base: position 1,739 of record JAKAGC010000467.1, read on the forward strand.
ATCACTTCACCACCTGGCGCTTTTAGTAATGAATGAAGATATGCATACAGGTTAAAATGGAATATTGCTTCATGGATTCGCATATCTTTGCGTCTTGGAACCGATTTAAACAGCCAAGTGCTGTTTTTTTGTAAATAGACTTGATATAAGTTAATAATATTACGAATGTTCAGCGTTGTATCCCCTATTACAGCACCCATCGAAACCATAGGGTCTACCAAACGTCCGACAAAATTAAAATATTCATTGGAGAAATAATTAAACAACCGTTTCTGAACAAATGGACACGCAAACTTAATATAATAATAGCGTTGATCTACGATTTCAGGGACAATTAAGCCATTCATAAATAATGCATTGATTATTTTATTGTCAAATGCAAATTCTAATTTCTCTTGTGTTTGAAACAAATACAGAATCACCTCTTTATTGTCTGTCTCTTTCGCTTTGCTTATCAAGTTCATTATGTTATTATTCGGAAGTGCATAAATTGCTGCTGCGTAAACTATTTCAAATTCATTCTTCGTAATCGGCTTTGTTTTGTCGTTTGTATACCATTGAAACCCTTCCGTAAGCATTTCACCAAACCAACTAATCAAACCAGGTTGGCCATTTGTTTCAATGAACAATCGTTTTACCACTTCTGCGTGTATCTTCTGACCACTTTCTTGTTCGTAACATGAGAACATGTATTGAACTTCTTCAAGTGTGAGATTGGGAATAGGCAAGCTGCGTTGGGTGTTAAACGGTGAACCGTGGGTATTTTCTATACCCAACACACTCCGTACTCCGATCAATGCCAATCCGTGAAGTAACACGGTTTGATCGATACTTTTTTTAGTCAGTTCACTGTTTCGGGAGATATACATCTCGCGAAAGACATTTGCAAAACTATTGATAAATTCTTCTTGAAGTGCATCAAATTCGTCTATTATCAGAATCACTGGTTTTTGAAAATATTGTTTAGTAAATAATGAGCGAATCTCTCTGATTTTCTTAATCCTTGGAAAATCAATGCCAAATGCCTCTTTCATCGCTGTTAGAAACACTTCCAGAACATCGTTTTCACTCGTTTCTTTTTGGGCAAGTTGTAGTGAAATTATACCGATATGATAATCTTTTGATTGCTTAATCTTCCCAACCAATTGCGTCATTAACCATGTTTTTCCAGTTTGGCGCGGTGCCCAGACAGTAAAATAATGCCCTCCCATCTCCGGATTATCACCAATTAAAAAAGTATGCCCCTTAGTGATCAAATCTTTTCTAGGAACATAAAAATGCTGCTCTGTATTAATTGGACCGTAAGATGAAAAACGCCGCATGATGTACTCCTTGATTATAATCTTTCTACCATTATTTTAATTATAGCAGAATGAACCGGAAAAAACAAATTCACCTTTTTTATTCATCCACAATTCTCCACATTGCAGATCATTATAATTATTAAAAATTTTGGGAAATCCGGAAAATCTTTTCATAGGGTATGGCTTTCCTCATATTGTATGAATCTTTCCCCGGTGCTTGTAATGATTATAATTCTGTTACTAGCTAATCCAATCGGAAGAAGACTGTTTCCATTAAATCGAAAGAAAATTCTGCTCCTTCCATTCCTTAAGGGAATAACTCTTTTACGGTGATGGTTTTTTCGTTATCTGCTTTGTTTTTTAATAGGTTATAAAGCGGAAGCATACGTATGATTAAGATCATCGAATCTCAAGTCTTTAAGACTTATTCTGAGTAAAAGATTCTCTCAACATTTCTGCAAAGGACAATATGGCTTTTTTAATTAGGAATTCCAGAAACTATACCGATTTCCATTTCGCCGCATTTTTGATAATACTTTTGAACATCTCTGCTTCGTTGTTTTCCCGTTGCTAAAAAAAATTTCACCTGTCGCTTTCTAAACCATGCAATTGTGTTGAGAAGTTTCAGATAAACAAATCCTCAACACAAAAATCAATCTAACTTAAACTATAAGAGGTAATAAAGAAGGCGGCATCAGAGCCTGCACAGCATCCATCTTAGGGTTACTTTTTCGGAGAATCGGCTTTTCCTGTGTCAATTTTAAGCGGAACATACAAAGGGCAAAACCTGAATAAACCCGTTAATAAAGGGATAAAACCGAGGTTTCCCCAGACACAATAATATCCGGCGACTGCCCAATATACATAAGTGGCAACTACAATTAACAAACCGACAATAATACGGATTAACCTATCTGTTTTTCCAACATTACACTTCATTGGCTTTTCCTCCTTTTAACCAAATTATTTTAAAATCGCAATTTGTGATTCAATTATAATTAGTTTCCAGAAGTAAATCAATATTAACGAGTGTAAGTAGCGAAAAATATTTTAATGTTTGAAAGTAGTGCAGATGCTTTCTAACGTCTAAACAATTTTCTAAATTTAAAAGATGAAAATCAACGTACAATCAACGAACATTCTTGTTTGGAATGAGATTAATCTCGTTTAAAGTTAGATTAATCTCACTTGATACTAAATTAACCTCAGTTTTTTCCTCGTTAATCTCGTTTCAAGTTAAAACGTTCTACAAAATTGTGACGTTAATCTCACTCAAAGTGTAATTAACCACACTTTTTCTTCCGTCGTTCTCACTCAGAGTTAAAACATCCTTGCTTTTTCTATCATTATCCTTACTTCGAACCCCAATTAATCATATAATTTTAATCATTCATCACACTTTTTTATTCAATTT
>JAKAGC010000468.1 GCA_021817755.1 Acidobacteriota bacterium
TTGAGTTATAATAGCCTAATTTTACGAATATTGTTTTATATAGGTTTACACACAGACCAAAATGAAAAGGTTAAAATTGAATTGATTAATTTGATATTTTTGTATTGATTAAATTTATTAGGATGACATGGATGGGGAAAAGCTTAAGGAAATAATTTTAATGGAATATTAAACTGCCGGAAGTGTAATAATGAATGTACTTCCTTTCTTTTCAACGCTCTCAACCCGAATTTTTCCCCCATTTTGTTCGACAAGTTCTTTGCTCAATATTAACCCCAACCCTGTTCCTTCCTCACCTGAAGTCCCTCTCCTCGTATAATTCATTTCTATCCTGAATAATTTTTTGATCTCCGATTCTGAAATTCCTATTCCTGTATCCGTAATACGAATTTCAACCATATTCTTCATTCTACCTGCCTCAACGGAAACATATCCCCCTTCACGTGTAAATTTTATTGCATTGGAAATAATATTACGCATAATCGTATGAGTCATATAAGGATCAGAGAGAACGAATATCGATTCCAATACCATATTTTGTACTCGGATCTTTTTCTGTTGAGCATGTTTATTGTATAAATCCACAGTTGAACGAATAACCTGTGAAATATCTATTGAAGCTGGATCACATTTAATTGCTCCTGTTTGAGTTCTCGACCAGAATAATAGATTCTCCAACAGATTGTATGTATTCTCAGATGTTTTATGAAGTGAACCCAGAAGCTCTTTTACTTCTTCCTTATCAAAATTATCGTATTCCTGTGTAAGGGTTTTTAAGAACCCCAGCAGGGTTGAAAATGGATTTTTCAAATCATGGGCGATAATCGAAAAGAATTTATCTTTCGTAATATTTAATTCATGAAGCTCATCACGTTGCGATTTGATTTCTTTTTCTGCATTTTTTATCCGGGTAATATCCGTATCGATCGCTACCAGGCGAAGTACATTTCCTTTTGCATCCAGTATTGGTGTTAATGTCGTTTGTACCCATATTTCTTTACCTGATGAATCGGTGTAGAAAGTCTCATATATAGCACTCTTTTTCTGTTGGATACAGTAATCAAAATATTCTTTTATATTTGAATTTGCTGAAGTCGTTAGTAAATTGTTTCCTTTTTCGGAAATCATCTTCTTGTATTCGTTGCCGAAAATACGCGTAAACCCTTCATTAATCCATTCATAATACCCGTCTTTATCCATAATTAAAACTGCGTTATCCGTTTCTCTCGCAACAATCGTTAGTTTTTCCAATTCACGGTTAGCTTGTTCCAAGCGAGCAGCCTGGCTTGCAATTTCAATTTCATTCTGGATTAACAACCTGTTTATCCTTTGTTTAACTCTAAAACTGCGGTAGATAAATAGTGCAACTCCAAACATCAAAATGAATCCTACCAAAAAGGTATACCGAAGAATTCGTTGCTTTTTTAATTCTGCTTCCTTCGCCATATCTTTTTTCTTTTGTTCCAATTCATTTCTCTGCTGCTGTTTTTCAAAAGTATGCTGCATTTCCAACTGAGTAAAACGTTTTATCTTTTCTTCATCCTTTAGACTGTCGTTTTTCTGGTGATAAAGTACAAAATATCGGTAAGCATTCTCATAATTTTTTTGTCGTGAAAAAATCCGGCTTAATTCTAATGCGGCATCTCTGACTACCGATGGACGATTTATTTTTTCTGCGGTTGTAACTGCCCTTAATAAATAACTAATAGATTCCGAATATTCTCCTGTATTTGAAAAACAACGCCCAATTCCCAGGCAGGCTTCGACTATCAATTGAGGTGCTTTTTGTTCCTCAGCAATCGTTAGTGCTTTAAAAAAATGTTCTTTTGCCGTTGAGAAATTCTTTTTCTCAAGTTGGATCTTACCTATTAATATAAATGAATTTGCAACACACCGTTTATTGTTCAATTTTTCTTTTAACTGTAGTGCTCTTGAAAAGTACTCAAGTGCATCATCCGGTTTTCCTTGAGAGCGGTAGGTCTCACCGATACATATATTAAAGCAATATGTACTCCCTGTATCCTGAATTTGTTCAGAAATTTTCAATCCCCGGAAAAAAAATTGCAGGGGACGTTTATAGTCTTTTTGTTCAAAATAAATGTTTCCAATTGTAATACAGCAATCCCGGAGATACGATCTATCCGGTAATTTGTCCGCTACTTCCATACTTTTCTGACAATAATCCAGAGCCATACTCGGATTATTTTGTTCCTGGTAAACCAATCCGATATCCGAGAGAACACATGCTTTTACTTCCTTTTCATCCAACTCTTCTGCCAGTTTTAAGCACTTCAACCAGAAATCAAGGGATTTTGTATAATTGGATTGGTCAAAATACAATCCTCCAAGGAAATGATAAATGGTCATAATCCCATTTTTATCTTCATTCTCTCTGCTGATTTTTAATCCGGCATTATAATATTCAAGTGCCTCGGGAAATTTCGACTGATACTGTTCAATTAACCCGATATAGGCATAGCATTTGACCAATAGTTTTTTATTCCCTAATTTTTGGACACGTGGTAGTGCATTCGTTAGAAAATCCAATGCATCCTGTATATCTCTCATTTCCAGGTACATTATTCCTGCTTCAATCGATGAAGTAAGTAATTCTTCCTCTAATCCCCGTGTTCCTTCCATCTCCAGATTTTTTTTATAAAATTCAAGTGCTATCTTATAATCCCCCTGGTTTGAATAATACTCTCCTATTGCATTATTTGCTTTCAATATTTCTTTTTTTAATCCTTCCTTAGAACTTAAGTTGAGGGCTTGATTCGCATATTCTATAGATTTGGACCGGTCTACGGATTTATAAGCGTCACTTAATTCTAACCAAATTTCTATTTTCTCCGAAGTTTTTTCAGCATTCTTCAACCCGTCAAGTAGGTCCTTTATTTCAGTACCTTTTTCCTTTGGACCTGTCTTACAGGAGAATAGAAACATTGAAAATATGATTGTCAGGATGGCTACGGTTTTTTTCAGGATCATAATCTTCTCACGAAGGTGACATTAAATTATAACGCGGGATTGTATAAATGTCAATTTTTTTGTTAATAACTCATAAATTCTATTTTAAGAAAGAAATAATTTTTATGAAGGTTACATGGATATAGGAAATGGACGCGTCGAATCTTAATAATCCACTTCTTTTCCAATCGAAATTTACATAATAAATCCAACATCTTAAAGAAATCAATATGAATTCTCTTCACTTCATATTTAGATTTATTCTCATATCCATCTCCCATTTTTTGGAAAAACAGGTTTTCCCAATCGAGAGAATATGATATAATCCTTTTTAATTAAACATCCATTTTTTACAAGGAAAAAATTATGGGCGAAACAATTATACGCATTTATGTTGAAAAGAAAAAACCCTTTGATATTGAAGCAAAAGGATTATTTAATGATTTAAAGGAAAATCTAGGACTTCAGAACCTCATTTCACTCCGGTTCTTGAATAGATATGATATTTCAGGTATTACCAAACAGGAATACAACGCCGCACGTTCCACCATCTTCTCTGAACCCCCCGTCGATATCATTTACGAAGAAACGCTTCCCCTCGATCAAAACGAAACCCTAATTGCAATCGAATACCTACCCGGCCAATATGATCAACGTGCAGACTCAGCAGCTCAATGTATCCAAATCATTACCCAAAAACTTAGGCCCCAGATTTCCGCAGCTCGCATCATCATTTTGAAATCAAACTCCCCTATCTCCTCCCAGACCCTTTCACGTATTAAGAATTACCTTATCAACCCTGTCGATTCCCGCGAAGCATCCATTAATAAACCCTCTTCTCTTCAAGCCCAATTTCAAATTCCTCCTCATGTCACCCAAGTCAAAGATTTTATCCGATTTTCTTCCTTACAACTTGAACAATTCAGAAAAGACAGTGCGCTTGCCATGAGCCTTCTTGATCTTACTTTCTGCCAGGATTACTTTAAAAATGAAGAAAAAAGAGATCCTTTTATTACTGAAATTAAAATGCTCGATACATACTGGTCTGATCATTGCCGTCACACTACATTCCGTACCAAACTCGATCCCATTCGAATCGAAGATTCATCTTATAACTCCCCTATTATAACTGCATTTGAGACCTATAAAGAGACACTTAAAACATTATCTCCTCAATCTTCAGACCCGCTTGATATCTGTCTTATGGATATTGCTACCATTAGCATGAAAGAGATGAGAAAAAAAGGGTTACTCGATGACATGGAGATATCCGGCGAAGTAAATGCATGCAGTATTATCCGTGAAGTCACCATCAATGATAAAAATGAAGAGTGGCTCATTATGTTTAAAAATGAAACCCACAATCACCCTACTGAAATAGAACCTTTTGGTGGAGCAGCAACTTGTCTTGGCGGGGCTATTCGCGATCCCCTTTCCGGTAGAGCTTTTGTTTATCAGGCCATGCGTGAGAT
>JAKAGC010000469.1 GCA_021817755.1 Acidobacteriota bacterium
CGGTATCCACCCAGTTTCGATTACCGTTCAACTCAATTTTCCGAGTGCGTTTACCCTTTCTGAATTTATTGTAATTCTGCTCTGTATCGAAAGTGGAACCCAATCCATCCTGCGGTTTATTGAACTCTATTTTCCAAACTTGCTCAATGGGAAACCGTTTTGTTTCAAAAACTTTGCCGAATTTATATACATTGAAAAAGAGCGTATTCTCTCTAAATGCAACCAGTTTCCCTTCATACATTTTACGGTCAATCGTATGTAAATACTCACTCCATAAAATATTACTAAAAACAATGCAGATTGCTGCCAGACTAATAAAACGTTTTACGATCTTAAATTTTATCTCCAAGGTAAACTCCTTTATATATAATGGCTATTGTGCTCTCTATATAAACGTTTTCTCCCCCGGATACTATAATCCTTTCTTCCGGATCTCCGATTGGTATTGTAATTTTTTTCATTCCTGGGATTCGATTCCGTAAAACCGAATATGCAGCTGAACTACCCGTCGAAGATGAAAGTGTAGGCCCTACTCCACGCTCATAATAATAGATTTTAAATTTTTCTCCATTCTCATAATCCTTAATTCCCACCTCTTTCGATAATGGGATAATAATTTCTACATTTGTTCTAAAAGGAAAAATTTTCGCATTTTCTAGAGATTTCCCTATTCTTTCCAATTTAAATTCATCCATCATCTCTTCAGAAATAATTACTACATGCGGATTCCCAACAGAAACCGGATAGAAAACTATATTCTCGCCTGTTTCTTCGATTTCACTCCATCGATATTCAAATCGACCCGCTTCAATAAAAGGAAAGAATTTTTTATTATTGAAATCAGGTAGACCTATATCAATTTTCAATCGAAAACTATTTCCCTGATGATGTAGATACTGGTTTATCTTTTCTCCTGCAAGCGTCTCAAAAGTAATACTATCTTTAAAATAACCAAGATAATAAAGAAGAGCTGTTAAGCCCCCCATTCCATTCCCTGATAACTCTGCTTCTCCACCGTCGCAATTAAAAATACGAAATTCAACAGTTTTTTTTTGAGAATAGAGTTTATAAAAAACAACACCATCAGCTCCTGCACCGGCATGCCTTAGACATAACTTCCTGACTAGGAGACTTTTTGATGAAGGGTCCTCTAACGAGAACCCTTCATTTTTCCAGTCATCCAGGTTAACATGGATAAAATCATTCCCGGAAGCTACTGTTTTAAAAAATATCATTCCGGTATCCTGAATCGAATAACACCCTCTTCACCAAAGCGGTTGATGAAAATCATCACCTGAGAACCCGGTCTTTTTCCTGAAATTATTTTTCGGAATTGCTCTACAGTATCTACTGCTTTTCCATTCACTTCCAGGATAACATCACCTTCTCTCATTCCACTTTCATCAGCCGAACTGCCTTTTTCTACACTTTTAACTACAAGACCTCGAGAGATTTTTAAATCATAATCCCGTGACAATGCCCGTGAATTCTCAACCAGGATCATCCCAAGATCAAAAGTACGTTTATCATCTCCCTGGGAAGTATATTTTTCAGTATCAGGAGATTCTCCGATTTTAACTTTAACTGTCTTTTTATCTTTTTCTCGGTAAATTTCCAATTCGATTGTATCACCAGGATTTGCTTCGGCAATCTGTGTAGATAATTCCGTAGCTGTTTTAATCTTTTTCCCATCCATTCCTACGATTAAATCATATTTTTTTAGACCTACCCGATCTGCTGGAGAGTCTTTATCCACTTTAACCACCAGTACACCAGCAGAGGGTAAATCAAAATCATCTTTGGCTTCTTTTTCCGTGATATTTTGAATACCTACCCCAAGCCAACCCCGCACCACACGTCCTTTACTTTTCAAATCTTTGACTACTTTTTGTGCAAGATTGGAAGGAATAGCAAATCCAAGTCCTATATTTCCACCGCTTGTGGAAAGAATAATCGAATTAATACCGATTACTTTTCCTTCCATATTGATTAGTGGCCCCCCGGAGTTTCCCTGGTTAATAGCAGCATCTGTCTGTAGAAAATCCTCATAATCCGCTACGCCCAATTGTCTTCCCTTCGCAGAAATAATACCTGCTGTTACACTCAAATCCTGGTTCAATGGATTTCCAATAGCAAGCACCCACTCTCCCACTTCAACTTTATTTGAATCACCCAATTGAATAAAGGGAGCATCATCAGTATTGACCTTTATTAATGCCAAATCTGTTTTGGGGTCTGTACCGATAATCTTGGCTGTAAATTCTTTATCATCTATGGTTTTAACTTTTACTTTAACCGCATCTTTTACTACGTGGTTATTCGTTATAATATAACCATCACTAGAGATGAAGAATCCTGAGCCAACACCCGGGACTTTTTCCCGCCTCGGTTGTATATTAAAGAATTGCTCAAAAATATCACCACCACCTCTTTCAATAATAGCTTCGGACATAACCTTGACGACAGCCGGTCTCACTTTACTCACTAAAGGTGCAAAACTCATTCCTCCCTGGACTGCCGGCAATGAATCCGCCTTCGCCATAGAAGGAGCTAATATTGTTTTCTCTTGATTTCCTTTTCCTTCATTGGATTTCTGAAAATACCCAAATGTTAGTGCAAAAAACAAAGCTCCTGCTAAAAAACTTATTCCTACTATCAAACCAACCTTTTTCATGTTGTACCTCCTCTTCTGCATGAAGATATTTTTCTCCTTTTTTGTATCAGGGACAGTAAGACGCATTTTTTTAAAAAAAAGTTTCAACCATTTCACATAATATTTGTTTTTTTAAAAAGAAAGTAGTTACAAATATCATAGAAATAAAACTTCCACGCTGAATACACCATAGAAATCCAATTTGTATAGATGGAGTTTTTATTTTTGTACCTGGGGGAAAAAAGATACTCTTCAATGAAAAGTTCAGGATTTTTTTCTTGATTTCGATGTCGGAGATTTTTTGATATGCGACAGCATTACTTGAGTCCGCAAATTTCATTTAGGTCTCCGTTTCATAGTGATATTATATTATTCTTTTTCGTTTTTTTCAACCTCAGTTCTCCATCTCTCGGAATATTTTTCTTTTCGAATAGAAAAAATTTCTTGCCCAAAAATCGCTCTCGTTGAATTTTCATCTGCTTTCGATTGAAAACGACTTTATATCATACATTTCAAGCAAAGGCAACATTCATAAGAGTTTGGCATCGCTATTGCTTAAACATTCACATGAAAACAAAATTTATTCTGGTAAACCGAGGTACGGATGTTTATTGAAAAGATGAATACCGAAACTTTCAGAGATGCAGTTAGTGTAGCTCAGGTTCAAATGCCGGTTCCCACTACTTCACAAAATCCACAAGGAAGTGATTTTTTAAAAACCCTGGAAAAGAAAAGCTCCATCGAGTCAGAAAAAGTGGATATCCTCGATCGCAAAGATAGTTCAAATACATCACCGTACGATCGAAAAACCGATTCCGCACAAAAAGATGAAGATATTTCCAAAAATTACGACCTGAAAAAAGAAAAAAATGATACTGAATCCACCAATCGGGATATCCGAGAAAAAATTGAAGATAAAAAACAATCCGAAAATGAATCCAATACTGAGTTAAAAGACAAAAATCGATTAGCTTCTTCTAAAGAAAATTCAGCATCCGGGCAAACAGAAGAAAAAAAGACCGGTGAATTTGCCAATCTGGAAAAAATGAGAGAAGCGTTCCGTAAACAACAATTTCATGAAGCAGAATCAGCTCAGGCCAAAAACCTTATCAAAGAAAATTTCGGTGAATCAAAATCCACCTCATCTTCTGATAATTTAGATAAAGTAATGCTTAAGACCATTGAGGATCAGGGGAAAGCTGCAAAAACCAAAGTAGTTGAACAAACTTCTCAGAAACATGGGAATGAAAAAAATACGCATGATTCCGATTCCGGGAAAGATCAAAAAAATGCTGCGGAAATCGAAACCCATAAAGTAGACGATAAATCGGCAACAAAAAATGATCCTAAAACCCAGAAAAAAGAAGTAGGCCAGGAAAACACAACCTTTCAATTTATTCTTCAAGATTCTAAAAATACCCAGACTAATGTGGATCCAAAATTGAAAACAGCGGCCCAAGCTACTAATAACCTGGAATTATACCAAGCATATAAAGACCAGATCACATCTAGTGTTGAAAATAGCATTAAAATGCTTGTTTCCAACCAGGAAAACAAGGTTAATATTCAACTCCAACCTCCTGAACTAGGAAAAGTTCAGGTAGAACTCATAGTAAAGGATCATATTGTCAATGCCAAATTGCATACGGAAAATGTCGCAGTAAGAGAAGTTATTCTCACAAACCTTGAGCAACTCAAATCCAATCTGGAAAATGTCGGAATACATGTAAATGAGTTCAATGTTGAAGTCGGTGGATTTAAAAATCAGTTCGACCAGCAATTT
>JAKAGC010000470.1 GCA_021817755.1 Acidobacteriota bacterium
TATTCGACGCATAGGCGATTCCTTCAAGAATATGCTCGTCAATTGGCGTTCGCACATATTCTCCATATTTATGAAAACGGATCAAGGCTTTCGGCAGCCCAGAATAATTCAATCCACAGTCCGTTAGAAGGTAACGAGAAATCTCGTAATAATTCCCATGGGACAATTCATTTTCTATATTTTTCCCATCTTTTTCCATTGAAGCAGCCAAATCATTATAGAAAGCAAAATGTTTTTCTTTTAATCCCTGGAAAAATTCTTTTAAGTCTTTACTTAAAGCATTGATATCGTTTTTACCTTTATTTTCGTCATATTCATTAAAAAAGGCCAGCAAGGATTTAAACATCCGTGTCGATGCACCCGATGCAGGTACAAATTTGATAATTTGCCTGGTAGCCGATTCATTTGAAAACAATCCGGTCAATTCCTCTTCTTCCTGGCCAGTGAATTGCTTAATCCCATTTCCCACTGTGGCAGGTTCAACAAGATAAACCGGTATTCCTCCCCGCTTAAAAATTGCCAATTGGTTTTTTACATTTGATTCGGTTAATCCAAGAGTCGATAATTCATTTAATTCTTCCCGAGTAATTCCCGTTTCATTCCACTCATTCATTTTTTCCATCCGTGGTTAATTGTATTAATTCATCTAGGATTTATTCCAAACATCAAAGGCCGAATAGTGATTCGACCATCCGTTCTTTTTCTTCTTTTTCAAGATTTGGATTGTAACGAATTTTATTATATCCTTCGATTTTATCTGTGAATTCTTTCGTTACCGGAATATAACGTTCCACAAGCAGTTGATACTTTTCCGGTGTAACCAGTTGTACTTCCTGGAAAAAGTTGTAAACCGACCGCAGCGATTTTAACACATCTTCGATAAAATGTTCATGGATATTGTCATACCGAACTACAAATTGGAAAAAAAAGTACCTCGCTTCTTTGATAAGCATATCCGCATTTTCGTACAGGAATACCTCATCCCCCACCGTATCTTCCACCGCATTCATAAAATCTTTGAAAGGGTGAACAATATTAAGTATTTCATGGGGAAGCAGCGATTCGGTGTGAAGATGGTGCATTGTAAATGCATCCAATCTATTCGTATTGTATAACCTCGAGAAATGGCATATGTCGTCTACTTCTCCTTCCTGGGCAATTTGTTCCATTTTGTCCATATCTACCGGACGAATTAAGTAATTAAAATACGAAATATTATTTCTCTGCATATAGTCTGTGGCATCCAGGTAATTGATCGACGAAGTATTATGTTTATTTTTTTCGAGAGCTTTCTTGAAGTTTTTTCGTGCGTCGTTATAATTCCCCTGGAGAAGTTGAATCCACCCCATCGTATTTAAGAAGCAATCGTTATCAGGTTCCATGGATAGTGCTTTTTCCTGAATTTTCATTGCTTTCTGTAAATCTATTTTCGGCATTAAAAGAAGGTAGTAGGCAAGATAATCATAAAAAATTGCCACTTTGGGATATTCCTGGATTGCTTTTTCAAGGTATTCTATCGCCAGGTCATATCGTAATAATTTCTCAAGATTATCCATCTTCTGAAGGAAGAAAACACGGAATTCCGCCTGGTCATTCATCTGATCGATTAAGTAATTGTATCCTTGATCGAACAAATCCTCCCCTTCGTCATTTCTTCCTATTCTTAAATAATACTCGGCTCTATGGAACAAAGCCGGGAAAAAACTCGGGCATTCATCGAGAAGTTCTTCCAGATCACGATCGGTTTCTTCGAGGGTACTATAGGGTAATGGACCGCTTCCGGCAAGCGCAAAAACGGATGAGGCATGAAGATGGCTAAAGAGTTTCTCTGCTTTGCGCCATTCTGCGGATTTGGATTTACATTTCATATTTTAACCTCTCTTAGAGACATCAGAATACCATTTTAAGCAAAAAATTTCAAGAGAAAAAACTGAAAATTTTACCCGTTTATAGAACTGAAAAACATGAGTTTTCCTGGTGTATGGATAAAAAAAATTGCACAATTGAATATTTTCACTTGCTATTGCCTGAAATTTATGTTATCATCTATCTTTATTGAAACCGAAATGCCGGGGTGGCGGAATTGGCAGACGCACGGGACTTAAAATCCCGGGAGGGTTCACCTCGTGGGGGTTCGATTCCCCCCCTCGGCACTTGGTTTTGGGGAATTCAAAAATTAAAATCAACTATCACCATATAAAATTCATGCAAATTCTTTTTTATAATTAAATAGTTGAATTCTATACGAAAATATTTATTAATCAATTCTCATTGACTATTTTAATCCGGAAAAATCCCTTTAAATGCTGCAAATTTACAATTGACGGCTGGGAACCTATTCGATATTGCCTTTTCTCATTTCCGTTTTTTTATTTTACACCAGGAAAAACGCCAGACATAAAATATTAATTAACCAAAGTGTTAGGGATATTTCTTTGAATTTTCCCTGGAATACTTTTATCAATGTATAGGAAAGGAATCCGAATGCCAGCCCTGTGCTGATGCTGTAACTTAAAGCGATCAGGATTATTACCAGGAACGAAGGAAATCCGATCGCCGGATTTTTGAAATCGATGCGAGTGATATTGCGCATCATGAAGAATCCCACCATAATTAGTGCCGGTGCTGTAGCACAAGCAGGAACGATTGTTAATACCGGTACAAAAATCAATGCCAGGATAAAGAAGAGTCCTGTTACTACTGATGTTAACCCCGTACGTCCACCGCTTTCGATGCCTGATGCCGATTCGATATAAGTTGTTGTCGTCGATGTTCCGCATACTGCTCCGAACATCGTTGCCGCCGCATCCAGACTCAGTAATCGATCCAATTTCGGTATTTTCCCGTTTTTATCTACCATATTGGCTTCATGAGCCAATCCTACCAGGGAACCGATGCTGTCGAACAGATCCATAAACATTAGCGTAAAAATAGGCGCCAGGAAACCGAATTTAAGTGCTCCAAGGATATCTATCTTTCCAAAGATGGGAGAGATTTGCAGGTCCAGGGAGGCTACCTGTTTAGGCAAAGTCGTATCCCCTGCTATCACGGAGAGTACAGTTGAAACCAGTATCCCGATCAATAATGAACCTTTTATTTTTTTTATTTCCAAAAGAATCATGCATAATAAACCGGCTAATCCGATCAATACAGGTCGCTTTAATGCTCCTCCCGCTACGAGGGTCACATCGTTATTTACCACCAATCCCAAATTTTGTAAACCGATGAATGCGATAAATATTCCGATTCCCACAGCGATCGCATTTAATAGATCGGATGGTATTGCTTCCACCAGTTTTTTACGGAATCCCACCCAAGTCAGGATGAGAAAAACCAACCCCGAAATAAATACGATTCCCAATGCGACAGTCCACGGTACGCCCTGGTTTAATACCAATGTATATGCGAAGAAAGCATTTAAGCCCATTCCCGGGGCCATCGCTATCGGTGCATTCGCTACCAGTCCCGTTACGATTGTGGATATTCCCGAAACCAAACAGGTTATTGCTATCAAGGCCGTTTTATCCATTCCTGCGCTCGATAAAATACCCGCGTTTACGAATATGATATACGCCATTGTCAGAAAAGTTGTAATTCCTGCGATAATCTCAGTCGAAATTGAAAGAGTTCCGTTTTCATTTTTTCCGAAAAATTTTTGGATCCAGTTGGGGTGATTCATGTTTATTACTCCTCTTTTGAATTATTATATTATACGGAATATAACAGTAATAAAGCAAGATACAGAGGCTGAATAAGAAAAAAATTCCTGTTGAAACATTTCCCCCCATGATATGGTATAATTACTCGAAATGATAAAGGTAAAAATTTACATTAGCCAGGAGTATTAAATGAATTATAAAGCCGTTATATTTGATCTGGATGGAACATTACTGGATTCTCTTCCTGATATTGCCATTACAATGAACCGGGTATTGACGCGTCTCGGTTATCCCCTTCATACTCCCCAGGATTACAAATATCTGGTTGGTGAAGGAATTAAAGAGATGGTAAAACGGGCATTACCACCCGATCAGTTGCATCATTTCATCGATGAAACCGGAAACGATCAAAAATTGGATGATCTCGTCGATGAGTATCGTGGGATTTATGCAATTCAATGGCGAGAAAATTCGCGGCCTTATTCCGGGGTCCCGGAAATGCTTGATGAGCTTGTTAAAAGAGGAATTAAATTTGGTGTGTTATCAAATAAATTGGATCAATTTACCAGAGAAATGGTTACCGTGCTTCTACCCCGGTGGAATTTCTCTGTGGTATTTGGCAATCGCCCCGGAGTCCCGTTGAAGCCTCATCCCCAAGCACCTCTGGAAATGACCCAAATCATGGGTGTTTCACATGATGAAACCATTTTTGTAGGGGATTCAGGCATCGATATGCAAACCGCAGTCAATGCCCAAATGCTTCCTATCGGTGTATT
>JAKAGC010000471.1 GCA_021817755.1 Acidobacteriota bacterium
TAAAATAACGTAAAGCACCAATAGCTATTTCACGGGCGATTTGATGGGCTTTTTTATTATCCATTTCGGAATGCCGCGATAACACTTCCGAATAAGATTTTTCAACAAGTTTATCGATCAGTTCATCAGCACTGACTGCAATACCTTTCCGCCCGGAAACTTCAACATAAGTTTTGGATTTATCCTCTTCGGAAAGATAGAAACCTAGCTCTTCCACACACCGGGGAGTCAATGCGACCATTTCATAGGAGAAGTGGATAAATTTCCGTTCATGGCCTTCTGGGCTTATTGGGCCTAAAATCTGAGCAATTATATTTTGTAAATAGGATTGGCGAACATCAATAACATTATAAACACTTTCGCCGCCACCGAAATGTATTGCGTTAACGGGGGGCTGAGGAAGAAAATCGGTAATATATATTACTTTATTGTCATCGTCGTACTTATAAAATTCACGATAGAAAAAATCCCGATCGAATAATCCGACTTTCCATATTGTATAAGCTATATCTTTTCCTATATAAGTTACTGTATTATTGGAACGAATAACGATTTTTTCGATATTCTCTTTTTCATACCGAATAACCATACACCCTTTCTTTTCAGGATCCTGCGATGGATACATGACACCTTTCTTCTCTAATAATTCTCTTGCTTCTTTAAAAAAATTCAGCTCGATGATATCGCTTTCCCTGACCAGTAAATCATATCTAATTCCAAGTAAATTCATTACGCGGATATGGTCTTTCAATACTTCTTCTGCCACATAATTACTGACAGCATATTCGGGATCTATTTTCTCTTCGATTTTTTTGTGAACTTCATTCCGGTTTTTAGCGGCATCCTCATTCTCTTCAAAAATCTTTGAAACTTCAGGATAGAGTTTCCACAAATATGAAGCCATATGCTCTATTTTTTTTATTTCATCCAGTGATTTTCCCTCATGGTAAATCAATCCCCAGACCACATCGGCCACCTGGATTCCGGTATCGTCAAGATAATTCTGAATTTCAACTTCATACCCAAGAAAACGTAGACTGTTGGCAAGCGTATCTCCAAGGCAAGAATTACGTAAATGTCCTATATGTGCTGACTTATTGGGATTAATGCTGGTATGCTCCACTACCATTTTTATTTGGCGGGACGGGACAGTTCGATTAATATTTTCTTTAAGATAATTTAAGAGGAAATTTTTTTGAAAATAGAAATTAAGAAACCCTCCACCTGCTAATTGGATTTCAGAAAACATATCCAATTGCCCTTTTAATTTTTCAACGATTCGGTTACCTAAAACAAAGGGTTTTTCTTTTAGTTTCTTAGCGAGCACAAAAGGTATCGTTGTAGATAAATCTCCAAATTTTCGATTGGGTGGAATGGAAAATTGAATTTCTTCTATTTCAAGGCTAAATTCATGATTTAGTAGATCATACAATTTATATTTAATGGTATCCTGTAAAAATTTCATTAATCTCCTCACTAAATTCGGATTTCATTTACCGTATTTTAAATTATACCATTAAAACCTTGAAAGACAAAACGATTGATTAAAAATTCAAAAAAAAACACCGGCCGGATAATTTTCAGTTGACAAAAAAGTATTTTAACTTTAAAATGTAACTTCTATAGGAGGCAATATGGCTTTAAAAATTATCGATTCCTGTATCAGCTGTGGAGCATGCGAAGCTGCTTGTCCAGTTAATGCTATCTCCCAGGGCGAAAACTATTATCAAATCGATCCCGATAAATGTGTTGAATGCGTCGGACATTTTGATTCTCCGCAGTGTGCGGATGTTTGCCCAACTGAATCCTGTGTAAAATAACACTATACTGGTGTATTCCTTCCGATATATCGGGAGATACAAAATTTGCGTTAACAAATGCGTAATCCCCCGGGGATTTTAACTTTCCCGGGGTGCGCATTTATTTCAAAGGGAAGAGAAAATTATAGTAGATTCAAAAAGGGTGGGATTATTATATTATTTTATTCATTAGAAGGGAAAGTATAAAATTTTAGATATTACTCTATTGTAACAATTTCCCACAAATAATTATAATCGGGGAGTTTCTTCTTTAAATTATAGAGGTTTATATTCAATTCTTTTTTATTTTCAGGTAACCATTGATTGGCCCAATTAAGCATCTTTTTAACTTTTTCTATTTCTTTTACTATATCAACACGCCCATCCATAAAAAGCTTTCCATATTTCTCGAAATACCACCACCGTTGCAAATGGGAAAACTTTTCTTGAAGTGTGAAACCCTGAAAACTGTTATCAGACAGAAGCCATTTTTTCAATAATTCCTGGTATTCTTCAGTACTAGAGAATTCTTTATTCTTGGAAATATTGCATATAATACTTTCAAGGTTAATAACATCAGGGGGTTTCAACGAATCGGATTCCACCCATCTTGAAAGAATATCAGTCAGCCAATGATCTGCGAATATTTTATTAAAAACATGGTTTCTACTTAAGTAAGAAAGGGTATATAATACTTCGCTATTATCGGAATATTTCTGGCACCAATAGATAGCATCACTTAGAACGGTATCGGGGATATCACGGAAACGGCAAAACCGTTTTATAACAAAATCCGCATTCTTATCACCTTTATAAATTCTAAGCCAGTTATGAGCATATTGTTGAATTGCTTCGACATTTTTAGTGGCATGAAGCCAGGATTTAATTATATAGCTTGCTTCAAAACTTTCCTGATATTTATCAAGCCATTGTTTTACGAAATCTTCTACTAATTCAATCTCACCATCAGCATTGAGCCAAGCTTTAATTAAGAAGCTTGTGTTCTCTTCATCAAGCGGAAATTTCTGTAGCCATGGCCGGATGTATTTTTTCACTAGCTCGCGGTTTCCCCCAGCAGCCAACCATCGTTTAATTAAAAAACTGGATTCCATCTTATCCGGAAATCTTTCAAGCCATTTTACCACAAATGGGCCGACGGATTCTTTGTCCCCGCTGGCATTTAACCAGGCTGAAATGACATAATGTGTATCTTCTTTTTCAACATTATTCATCAGCCACTGTAAAAAGTATTTCTTAACACTATCGGGCTCTCCACCAGATTTCAACCATCCAATCAACACGAAATTGGCTTCTGTTTTATCGAGGTTCCGATTTAACCATCTAAAAACCGACTCCTCAACAACATCCCGAGAACCACCCGTTTTTAACCAGGTTACAATAGCGAATTCGGTTTCATGTTCTTCAGGATAACATTTAATCCAACGCTTAAAATAATATTCTATTAAATCGCGATCGCCTCCAGCTTTCAGCCAGGCTACAATAATAAATTCAGCTTCTTTTTCTTCGGGATATTTGTTTAGCCAGCGGAGCATGGGGTTCTCTACTATAGACTTATCTCCATTTGCTCCTAACCAAGCAGTAATAACAAAGCTGACTTCTATCCGTTCTGCATATTTTTCGAGCCAACGTTTGACATATTCTTCAACGATATCTAACTTACCACCGGAATCTAGCCAGGATTTCAATACGAAATGGGTTTCCATTTCCTGTGGATATTTTTTCAGCCATTCAACGACATAAGGCTCAATCATTTCTTTAGAGCCATTAGCTTCTAACCAGGACTTTATAATAAAGCTAGTTCGTTCCTCTTCAAGTGGAAACTTTTTCATCCATTTTTTAACGGATTCTTCGACCACATCGATTGCCCCGCCTGCATCTAACCAGGATTTCAATACGAAATGGGTTTCCATCTCTACAGGATATTTTTCTAACCATCGAGTAACGTAGGGTTCAACTACCTCAAGTTCTCCACCTGCGTCGAGCCAGCCCTTTATTACAAAGCTGACCTCCATTTCAAGTGGAAAACGCTTAAGCCATTTAACGAGGTATTTTTCAACAGTATCTCTATCCCCACCAGCATTTAACCAGGCTACAATCAAGAAATCGGTTTCTACTTCTTCGGGAAATTTCTTAAGCCAACGTTTCATAAAAGGCTCAACAAAATGATGAGAGCCGCCAGCATCTAGCCATGCTGAAATTACAAAACTAACTTCTTTTTCTTCAGGGTATTTATTTAACCACCGGATAAGGAATTCTTCTACCAGCTCACGAGGGCCATCAGCATCCAACCAGGATTTAATGACAAAACTAACTTCTTTTTCTTCAGGATATTTCCTGAGCCAATTAACCAGGTAGTGACCGACTACTTCTTTTTCTCCACCTGCATCTAACCAGGAAACAATTAAAAATTGCGTTTCTTTTTCTTCTGGATATTTTTTTAACCAATGGGTAATATAAGGGTAAACTTCCTCTTTAGAACCACCGGAATCCAACCACGCTACAATCATAAATTGAGTATCTTTCTCTTCAGGGTATCGTTTCAACCATCTCTTTAGATAGGTTTCCACCCGTTCCCTGGACCCACCGGCACTAAGCCAGGAGA
>JAKAGC010000472.1 GCA_021817755.1 Acidobacteriota bacterium
TAATTATTTTAACTATCATATCCCTCGTTTCCGCCCTGGCGCTTGCATTTACCTACTCTGTTACCAAAGACGCCATCGCACAGGTGGGGGTTAAACGAACCATGAAAGCGTTGGAACAGGTATTACCTGCCTTCAATAATAACCCTGATAATGAAAAATATACGGTGGAAGGCGAGGAATTTAAAGATATGCTGTTCTATCCCGCTAAAAAAGATGGTAAACTTGTTGGAACCGCTGTTCAAACCTTTTCTACCAAAGGTTTTGCCGGAAATGTGATGCTAATGGTCGGATTCGATGATAAAAATAAAATCGTAGGAATAACAGTTTTAAAGCACAATGAAACTCCAGGGCTGGGTACCAGGATGGCGGAAAAATTTAAAGATCAATTTGCTGGAAAAGACCCCGCAATTTATAAAATGAAAGTGAAAAAAGATGGTGGCGATGTCGATGCAATTACTGCTGCAACCATCAGTTCAAGAGCTTTTTGCGACGCCACGGAGAAAGCTTATCAGGCACTCCTCAAAGGAGGTAAACAATGAACCTTGGAAAAGAATTATTTCGAGGATTGATTAAAGAGAATCCCACGCTGGTATTACTCTTGGGCATGTGCCCTACTCTCGCAGTTTCCAACCAGGCCATAAACGGTATCGGTATGGGACTCGCCGCAACATTTGTTTTAGTCGGTTCCAATGTGGTCATTTCTTTAATGAAAAATATCATTCCCGATAAAGTGAGAATACCTGCATTTGTCGTAGTTATTGCATGTTTCGTTACAATAATCGATTTAACCATGAATGCATATACTCCTGATCTTCATGCTCAACTTGGAATCTTTATTCCATTGATTGTCGTGAACTGTATCATTTTGGGAAGAGCAGAAGCGTTTGCCTCTAAAAACGGAGTTCTGGCATCCCTTGTGGATGGTATTGTTATGGGATTGGGATTTACTGTCGGTTTAACCACTCTTGGGATTATCCGTGAAATTATCGGAGCAGGCTCTGTTTTCGGACACAAACTTGTTGCTGAAAATGCTTCCACAGTGCTACTCTTCATCCTTCCTCCCGGAGCTTTCGTAACACTGGGCTTCGTGATTGCCACAGTTAACCGTCTTTTGAAAAAGAAATCCTGATGAGGTGAAACAATGGAATATTTAATTATAATAATCGGAGCTATACTTGTTAACAACGTTGTTCTTGTTCAATTCCTCGGAATTTGTCCCTTTCTCGGAGTAAGTAATAAAGTATCGACGGCATTGGGAATGGCTGCTGCTGTTGTTTTCGTTATGGCACTGGCTACCACCGTTACCTTCTTACTTCAAATCATGGTACTTGTTCCCTTAAAAATCGAATTCTTGCAAACCCTGGTATTTATCCTCGTAATTGCTGCATTGGTCCAGATGGTAGAATTGATTCTGAAGAAAGTCAGTCAACCGTTGTATCAGGCACTCGGTGTGTATCTCCCCTTGATTACCACCAATTGCGCCATCCTCGGTGTTGCAGTTCTCGTTACCCGTCAGGGTTATACCTTACTCCAGAGTGTTACTTATGCTGTCGGTATTGCAATCGGGTTTGGATTTGCACTGACAATTTTTGCAGGTATCCGCGAGCAAATGGATCTCCAGGATATCCCGGAAGCCATGAAGGGAGCCCCTATTGCACTCGTAACAGCCGGTCTTCTTTCTCTCGCTTTTATGGGATTTTCAGGAATGATTAAGTAACTGTTGTAAATTTTTAAATATAAACTATAGACCATTTTTACGGGGGCGAAATTCCTTGTTTTAGGGATTTACGCCCCCGTTGACTTTTAAAACAAATTTTTCTATTTGAAAAAAAAATTTTAAAATGATATGATTGTATTTAAACCGGATCATTGTTTTTTTTTATGATCGTAGGTGTAACTAATTGAATTATTAATTACCTGGAGGAAAAAATGCTAAGAGATTCCAATTATATGAAACGAATGGGTGAACTTCTGGTTTTTCATAAGATAATCGACCGTCCTGAAGAGTTAAACGATGGAAATTTTGAGGATTTAATTGTCGAATTCCAGGAAAAGGCAGATATAATGGCAGACGGTAACCCCAAATGGGAAACCTTGTGGCAAATGCAATATCCCTGGGTACAACAGCATCCTAAATTATCCTTCATAAATTGTCAGGCGGATAAATTAGAAGGGATCGAGGGGTATGACCATTTGTATCTTCGCGAAGATGCCGCAGAGAAATTCAATGCACTTCGTCAAGAAATTTTATCCTTAGGCGGAAAACTTCCCGTTGATGGAGGGAAACGTGATCTTTCCGAAGGAGCAGGCACAGGAAGATCGGTTACTTCAATGCATTATCCCGGATTGGCATTTGATGTTGCATGCAATGCCGGTTTTTTTAAACCCGAAACCGATCCTTTCGTAGTAACCTTAGGTGGCAACGGATACTGGGAAGTATTCTGCCGTGCCGATCATGGACAGGAAACCAAAATGAATGCCTTTTTCTGGGATAACTGGAACAGTGGAATCGATAAAACCAAAACGATTCATGGAAAATTTATCAGCTTTACCAAACTCTGTGCAAAATATGGATTTAATCCTATTCGTCCCCGTCTCAGTTTTACTCGGGCAAAAGATAGAAAATATATCGGATGCGAGTGGTGGCATTTCCAGGCAACCGACTTACTGATCCCCAATCTCTCACAGATGGGAATCGAATTACTAAGGTTAGCCGATTACTCCCCTGACTCAATTCGAAATGCCAATGAAACGCTTTGGGAAAGAAAGAAAGCCATTTTCATGGTTGATTGGTCATAATTTTCTAAATTTTCTCGGGTTCATCGAAATTAATATAAAACCGATGAACCCGGGAACATCTCACCAATAATATTCATATATAAGTCAAAAAATATATTTCTTCCTATTTTAAAACCAATATAGATTCATCTTCTATTTCTTCCAATAAACGATCAACCTGTTCTTTCGGGGCGAGATAAGGAACAAGTACCACATCCGTCGCCTGGAAGGAAGCCTTTAATTTTTTCCAATCTTCTTTCGAAGAAATTGCAAAACGGAAAATCCATTCGATATCGATTTTCACAAAATCGAGAGGAATCACATGGTAACGGAGACAGAACGGTTTTCCGATTTTTTCAACGAGAGCCATATCCAATTCGAATTTATCCAGGTTAATTTCTTCTATTTCTTTTTGTTCAGATAGGAATAATCTTAATTCCGCTTCAGTTAAGAGGCCCATTTTGACAATAATCTCCCCTAACGGTTTACGCAATTGCTCTTGCTCCATAATTGCCGCAATCAGTTGCGATTGCAAAATTTTACCCGATTTTACAAGCATCTCTCCCAGACGCGTATCTTTTCCCTGGAGCAACCGTTTTTTCTCCGTTTGGAACCTTGCCGGGCTTTGCTTAATTAAATTATCTTTATAGGATTGAGGTGCATCACATGAACATTTAAGACAGAAGGGGCATATTTTAGTCGGGTCCTTATGATTACAGAAAGAAACTTCATAAGCATTGAATGCTGCTGTACAGTGCCAACAATTAACAATATAAACATCTTCCGAAGACATATTAGCCTCATTGGTTAAACACCATCAATAATATTATATGAAAATTAAAAAAAAATCAAAGAAAATTGAAATATGTTTGTTTTTTTAAATTATTGAGTGTATAATGAATGGCACGTAAAAATTACTCACATATACCGTTTCATACGTTGTCGTCATATCAAAAACAATAACGTGAGAGGTGCCGGTATTATGGATTTCAGGAAAAAAAACGGAAAGCTGATTCTTGAACAAATTCACACCACCATGTAATTAATAGCCTGTTCAGTAATACCGGGCAAAATGATGACAAAAATCGATGTTTTAAAGGTGAACGGTATGAAATTGCTGACAATCGGAGACAGTCTTTCTCAAGGTTTAATGTCCGGAGCTGCCGCACGCACAGATCTTTCATTTTCAACACTTATCGCGCGCACAATGGGATTGAATCCGGGTCCCGCCAATAAACCAGGTATCGATTATTATTACCCCGAATGGAGAAAAGGAGGATTACCAGCCAACCTCGAGTATATCCTGAGAAAAATGAACATTTGTTATGGCTCGGATATTCGAGGTCTTGACTGGGTGACGATACTACACCATATTAATCGTGTTATCGATGAATCCGAAGACTACTACGAACGTGAAGAAGGAAGAGCAGATAATCGCTATCACGGAAAGGTTCCTTCTTTTCATAACATCTCATCCTGGTCATTTGAGATCGCCGATTCCTGGCTCGTCACCCCCGAACTATGCTTCAATGAAATTGAAAAACGAAAAAATACCGATGGGAGAGATGGATGGATGGCAATCCCGAACGCGGCTTTTTATAGAACTGCGCTAAAGGTTCTCGCTCCAAACCTGGATTCCAA
>JAKAGC010000473.1 GCA_021817755.1 Acidobacteriota bacterium
CAATTCAAAATGAAGATGGGGAAAACCGGCACCGGTTTCCCCAGAAAAGGCAATCACTTGATCTTTTAAAAAACGAATTGGTTTTTCCAGTTTATAGTAGCCAAAATATTTTTTCTTTTTTAATTGTTGGATTTTTTCAACTAATGCCTCCAATTCAGGGGCGAAGTGATCCAAATGGTAAAAGATGGAAGTATTTCCATCATCATGTTTCATAAAAAGGCTTCTTCCACTTCCTCGTTTGGCAATTCTTATTTTAATTATATACCCATCTGCAACTGCATAAACCGGATGACCGGTTTCTTGCAACGTTTTTAAATCAAATCCGGCATGAAAATGTGAAGAGCGGAATTCCTGGAAAGAAGAGCTAAAACCATCATCGATATCAAGGGGCCAACGATATTTTTTAACATTGGAAGATGTACCGGATTCGGTAATTTTATCTTGATATCGTTCTTTTGGCATAGAAAAGAACAATACAGGAATAATAAACAAAAATACAGAAAATAGAGAAATTTGTTTGAATAAAATTTTACATTTCATTGGTTTTCGATTTTACATGATTTATGAGTAGAACGCAACATGAAAATCAGAAAAAAATATAAAGGAATTCTCTGGTGAAAAAATAATTATATTAAAAAATGATATTTTTATCGAAAAAGTTGAAGCACCATCTGGTTGGAAGCATTCGCTTGTGCAATGGAAGCCATACCTGATTCCATTAATATCCTATTTTTTGTTAGGTTCGACACTTCCGTCGCCATATTGGCGTCCATAATGCTGGATTCTGCTGCAAGAATGTTCTGGCTCTGCACCTGGATAATACCTACTGCATTATATAAACGGTTCTCTTGCGACCCAAGTGCACCTCTCATTTGAGAGAGATTACCAATTGCATCACTAATTTGAGATAGAGCATTTTGGGCTTCTTCCGGAGTATTCAATGTTGTACCGGAAAGTCCTAATGAAGCCGTTCCCACTCCACCTGCTCCGCCGATGGAGATCGTAATATCAGATTGAAGTTGGGTATCACCCACTGCAATGCTTTTAGTTACCGCCCCATCTTGTGAAAAGAGTTTTTCACCCCTATAATTAGTAAAATCAGCCACACGATTTATTTCCTGCATAATTTGCTGGTATTCGGTATTCACCATTTTACGTTCGTCTGCGCTGAGAGTTCCTGTTGCAGCCTGAGAAGCGAGTTGAGTTGCACGGCCAAGCATATCAGACATCTGAGATAAGGCACCATCTGCAACTTGAACAACTCCAATTCCATCATTTACATTACGAACTGCTTGTGAAAGCGCCATAAAATCGGCTTTTAATCCACTTCCAATGGCGAGTCCCGCCGCATCGTCAGAGGCTGAATTAATCTGCAATCCAGAGGACATCTTCCCAAGAGCACTATTTAAACCCGAAGAAGAAAGGCCTAAATTTCGCTGGGCATTATATGAATTCAAGTTATTTATTATCGAAAAGCTTTGACCTGCCATCGGATACCTCCTAAAAACAAAAATACTCGATTTGGGTGTCTATATACAATAGTATATTTTTAACAAATTTTCAACTTTAAAATTAACGAAAGGTAATTACTTAAAGAAATAAATGAAGAGTTTTTTCCGGGCGGCCTAAAGACTCGCCCGGACAGAATATTTTAAGGTTTTTCGAGAATATTCCCCTCTTTCTTATTTGCTCGAAGCAATAAGATTGCAAATATAAGACCAACGAATCCAAGGCCGGCAAACATAATCTGGGAGGATGTATAATCTCCTGTCCATTCCCGCAATTTTCCATTTAAATAAGGAAATAAAGCCAGTCCGATATTTTGAATAGCTGTCATTGTTCCGAAAGCAGTACCAACTCTCTCTTTGGAAACCACGAGTGGAACAGATGGCCACATAGCTGCCGGAACAAGAACGAATGCCGCACCCAATACGATCATTGGGATTACAGGGTATAAACTAGTAACTCCCATCACCAGGTGTGCGGGGATCATAGCAAGAGAACCGAAAATCATAAAAGTAGCACGTTTTCCCACTTTATCCACTAAACGTCCGGCAAAAGGAGCCAGAACCATAGATGCAAAAATAATAATGGATGCAATTCCTCCTGCTGTACTGAACATATGAATAAAATTGGAGAATACTTTATAGAGGAATCCGCCTGTATTTGAACTTACTGTTGGTATATGCCATTTTTCATTAAAAAACTTCAACGCGAGTGCTGTGAAGGGGAATATAGCAGAATAAAAGGTGACACACATCATCGTTATATACCAGAAAGTCGGTTTAAATTGGATAATTTCTTTCAATACGATCTTATCTCCTGCTTCTCCATCCGCGAGTTTTAGTTCTCTTTCACCTTTCTGGTCCATAAATATATAAACCACATTGGCCAGTAGGGAAAGTAAACAAGCTAAAGCTGCTGCAATCAATGCATATTTTGGTCCACCGAAATGAGCTGTGATAACTTCTCCGGTATTGAGAGCAAATAGAGTTCCAAGCCGGCTAACAGTGAGGGCAACTCCAAAAGAAAAGGCTAATTCTTTTCCTTTAAACCAACGGGCAAGCATTGCACTTTGAACAACAACTAAAGGTTCGGAACCTGCTCCGAAAATGAATCGTCCGATATAAATATATGTTAAATTTGGAGCTACGGCTACGATAACTGCTCCTATCAGTACCAGAGTTGAAAAGATCATACTTCCTTTACGGGTGCCAAGTCGATCAATCAGGAAACCTGATGCAAAAACTGCGACTATAGCAGCAATACTATACATTGTATACATTGAACCGACTTCGCTCTCTGTAGCCCCCATAGATGTCACTAAACTATCTGCAATCGCTCCGATTATATCATATGCGAAATAACATCCAAGCGTTAACATTGATACAAAAGCAAGGATAGTATATCGGTAAAGCTTCGTGGAAGAATGAAACAAACCCGGATTAATACTCTCTTCATTCATTTTCGGTATCTCCTTATATTCTAATTATTACCATGTGTTTACTTTTTAGTATTTTTTACTTCGATTAATCTATGGCGTAATAAATTAGTAAGAAAAAAGCTTACTCTCTCATACGGTTGAATCATAGGTTCATTATTGGCAGCTTTGTTTTCTGCATCCAGTAATTCTGCAATTTGTCCAACGGTCCGAATTCCATCGATGGATTCCCATACTTTTGCCCCTAATTCATCAAGAGTCACTTTTATATATTCCGAACGTCCCATACGCATCGCCCATCTTTTTAACCACTGAACTTTGAAACGTGGAATAGATAATTGAATCTTTCCTTCTTCAACTCGTTCCCATTCACATTTTTTATTAGGAATAAATTCCAGAAAATTATTCTCTTTTTCGTTCTTTTTCATCGATCATTCACTTTTGGTGGATTATCCTTTTGGGAAAATTCCTACTATCATTCCTTAAATTAAGATAAATTATACAAATAAGCGAATAATTCTGTCAATGGAATTGCCAAATTAATTTTTTTTATTTATAATATGGCTTCGGAAGAATTGATGACTAATTATAAAAATATTACTATTACTATTAGCAGCGATGAATACTCAGCCTCTCTCTCTATATTACCCAATAACAATGAACTTTTAACATTAATAGAGCTGGGACAGGCTATAAAAGAAAGTGGTGTAATAGTGGGGATCAAACGAGAAATCTTACTATCCCTTTTGGATAAATATAATAAAGGGGAAAAAATAGAAAATGAGATTTTTGCTGAAGGTACCCTTCCATTTGAGGGATCCAAAGCAGATATTTTATACAAATTTATCTTACCTTCCGGGATTGATTCAAATGAAATCCCTTCTATTTGCCAACTCCCATCATTCATTACCGTGCAACAACAGCAGGTGCTTGCTGTAAAAATAAAACCCAAACAACCCATAGATGGAATAACAGTAACGGGAAAACATACCCATTTTGAACCTATCGAAGATATTCCTTTTTCTCCCGGTAAAAATATAATAAAGCAAGAAGAAGAAAATATTATTTATTACAAGTCCGCAATCGATGGCTCTTTATCCTATGAAAACGATATATTATCGGTTTCTCCTGTTCTTTTTATAAAAGAAGATGTAGATGCATCTGTTGGAAATATTCAATTTAAAGGAGATATTCATATCGGACGAGATGTTCTTCCGGATTTTTCAGTAGAATCAAGTGGAAAAATCTGTATTGAAGGTTCGGCAGATGCTTGTAAATTAAAAGCAATCGAGAGTATTGAGGTTCAAGCTGGAATCATAGGAAAAAACAAGGGAGAAGCTACCTCAGGTGATAAAATATACTCAAATTTCGTTGAAAATTCAAAACTGATAGCCAAGAGTGATATTATTATAAATAATGGCATTATTGGAAGTGATGTCCGTTGTGGTGGGAAATTTGTCATGCTACTTTCCCGCTC
>JAKAGC010000474.1 GCA_021817755.1 Acidobacteriota bacterium
CTCAGGTGAGGAAATGAAACGAAAAATATTCTTATCAGGCATCGTATTTATTCTATTTTTGTTGATTCTGGTATGGCTGAAAATGAATACATATCGGACGAATATAAAAGAAGTGCATCAGGAATTGGACAGATTAAAAGAAGAAATTTATTTATTAAACTACCAGGCATCTTCTCTAAAAAATGAGATAGAAACACTTCATTTCTTAGCAGAATTAAAAAGACGGTCAGATTTGAACAATTTTAAAAAAGTAGAAAATGAGTATGTGGCTCCGGATCAAGTTAAGAACATCAGAAAAAAATAAATGGGTTCTCCGGGAAACTAAAAAACCTGGGCATCATACCGGTTAAGAATTTTGGCAATATCTTCTGGGGTATTACATTTAGAAAGTTCATCGATTATATTGGTATCGCTTACCAGTTTGGCAATAAATGAAAGTGTTTTCAAATGGCGAGGGACATCGTGATCATCGCTCATAATAAGAAAAACTACATACACTTTTCCTTTATCCGGGGCTTTGAAGTCGAGACCCTTTTTAATTATTGCAATAGAGAAAATAAATTGTGAGAATTCTTCGGAATAAATATGTGGTGCTGCGGCACCTTTTCCAATAGCAGTTGAATGCACACCTTCACGTTTAATAAAAAGGCGTTTTATTTTATCGGGGTCTTTAATAATGTCATTATCCTTCAAAAAATTTGCATATTCAGCATAGAATGAGTCTGTATTATCAAAAGAATCAGCGATAAAAAGATGTCGGTTATCAATTAAATCAGACAGATGCATGGAATTAGATCCTCCTTTTGATATCGTCAGTAGTTCCTGATACCCCGTCTTTCCCGGGAGAAAACAAAATCAAATTCATATCTTCGTCGGTTTCAAGTTTGAATGGGGTGCCCCATGGATCTTCAAGCAGGTCTGACGAACGAATATAGTCAGGTACCAGCATTTCGAGAGATTCAGGGTATTCATTTTTTTCAGAGTAGTAAGCATTCAGGGCGTTTTTAATCTGAGTGATATTTGCTTCCATCGCTGTCATCACTGCCTGGTCATGAGCATCCAGAAGCTTTTGGGGATAGGATTTTTCACCTGGATCACCCGATTTATACGTAAATACCACTACAACAATAACTGCTGCCAATAATATTATTAATAGAAATCCTTTCATGTGTTTAATTTTATAACATCGATTAAAAAATAACAACACATTTCTCAATCAAAAATAGTTTTCTTTTAACGGGAAAGTAGAAAAAGAAGGGGTAATTATTTTCATGTCCAATTTACCTTAAGGAAATCCCATAAATACTTGAATTAAATATATTTCTATGGTATTGAAAAGATTAAAATTAAGAAAAAGAATGAAAGGGAGTTTTTTTTAAACCACCTTTCACCTTATATTTTGGAGTGCATATTATGATCAAACTGGTTTGTTTTAAATGTAAAAAGCGTTATGAATTCACTGAACCTGTATGGCGTTGCTCATGCGGTGGCATTCTCGATCTCGATTTTACACCTGAATTTCCAATAGAAAAAATTACAACCCGAAAACCGACTATGTGGCGCTATAGAGAGGCAATACCATTACCGGAAGACTTTCCTGTGATCAGTTTTGATGAAGGATTTACACCGATGCTGGAAATAGAAATAGAAAATAGAAAAGTATGGATAAAACAGGAACATCTCTTTCAAACGGGTTCCTATAAAGACCGTGGAGCCTCAGTGTTAATGAGTTATATAAAAGGAATAGGAATTAAACAGGTGGTAGAGGATTCCTCTGGAAATGCAGGGTGTGCGATAGCTGCATATGGGGCTGCCGGCGGCATTGAATGTAATATTTATGTTCCGTGGGATACTTCTCCCGCAAAATTAATCCAGATCGAATCCTACGGTGCCCATCTTAATAAAATTCCAGGTACTCGCCAGGACACAGCAAATGCAGTTTTACATTCAGCAGAAACTACCTACTACGCGAGTCATTCATGGAATCCATTTTTCTTTCACGGTACGAAAACCATTGCTTATGAAATCATAGAACAATTGGGATGGAATTCCCCGGATGCCATCATATTACCGGTTGGAAATGGAACACTTTTATTAGGAGCTTACCTCGGATTTAACGAAATGTTTCAAAAGGGTATTATAAAAACTATACCGAAAATAATTGGCATCCAGGCAGAGAATTGCGCACCACTTTATGATCTATTCAATTCAGAAATATCTATTCAGGATTCTTTTTCTTTCGATAACTCCAAAATAAAGAAAACAATTGCAGAAGGGATTGCCATAGCGGAACCGATTCGAGGAAAACAAATTTTAGAAGCTGTAAAAGCTTCGGGTGGATTTTTCATCAAAGTAAGTGAGAAAGAAATTGAATCTTCATTAAAGGAGATATTAAGGAAAGGTTATTTTATTGAGCCGACTTCTGCTGCCGGGATCGCGGGTGTAAAAAAATACATTCTTCAAGAAAATAATAGCAAACACGAAACACTTGTCACAGTTTTTACGGGTCACGGCCTTAAAGCAGGAGTGAAAATAGGCGAAGTAATTGACAATTGAGCGAATTTCTGAAATAATTGTGCCAAGATGATGATCCTGGGAAAAATATATCGATTATATAAAGATGCCTACGCCGATTTACCGAGAGACGTTTGGCTTCTTGCACTTGTAGAGTTGGTTAACCGAATTGGTTCTATGGTCCTTTTCTTCATGACAATATATTTAACCAGAATACGGCATTTCACAATTCCTCAAGCAGGAAAAGCTCTGGCAATATACGGCCTTGGTTCGCTTATAGGTGCCTATATCGGTGGTAAACTTTCAGATAAAACCGGTGCATATCAAGTAATGAAATACAGTTTAATCCTGATGGGTATCTCTTTAATCTGGTTGGGTTATATTCAAACGTTTGCACTGATAATGGGAGTTTCATTTTTAATGGGAATCGCAGGAGGGGTTTTGTTTCCTGCAACAGGCACCGCGATATCGTATGTTTGCACCCCCGAACAACGAACCCGGGGGTTCGCCTTAAGACGGTTAGCAACTAACTTTGGTGTCACA
The DNA here is from genome assembly GCA_021817755.1 of Acidobacteriota bacterium. Classification (GTDB taxonomy): domain Bacteria; phylum Acidobacteriota; class Aminicenantia; order UBA2199; family UBA2199; genus JAKAGC01. The sequence continues at coordinate 3,058 of JAKAGC010000474.1, forward strand.
TTCGGCCCGATTATCGGCGGATTTCTTGCCCAGATCAGTTACCATATCTTATTCTGGATAGATGGTCTGACATGTCTTTTGTCTGCCGGTCTTATTATGATTTTCTTCAAAACTCCTTTTTCCCCGATAAATAACAAGAACGAATCACATGAAATGAGCCCTATTAGAAAAGATTATTACATTTTAAAAGTTTTATTTTTTGTTTTTCTGAATGGGCTAACTTTTAGCCAGGTATTAAATACACTTCCTTTGTACTACCGTTCCATTTACGGATTCCTGGAATACCAGATTGCATTTTTAATGGGGATCAATACCATAATGATTACCCTTTTTGAAATGCTACTGCTAAATTTACTAAAAAAGCGCTCTATAGCAAAAGTAATAGCGGTGGGTTCCATTCTAACGGGAATAGGTTTGGCTTTAATGCCCTTAGGGAAAGGAGCATTATTCGTATCCCTCACCGTAATCGTATGGACTATAGGAGAAATGTTAACTTTTGCACCTTTAACGACTCTGATAGCTGAACATTCCACAGAATCCGTCAGAGGAAAATATATGGGCTTTTTCAGTCTGGCATTTTCTGTCGGAATAACGGTAGGTCCGGTTGCAGGGGCATATGTCTACGCAGGCCCGGGCCCGTCGATATTGTGGTTTGGATGTGGTTTAATCGGTTTAATAACGGCTGCCGGTTTTTTTACATTAAAGAAAAAAAAATACTCACCGATCTCTTAGTATAGTTTATCAAAAAAAAAGATTATCTTCTATTTTTAAAATTCAGGCTTTCCAGGTTCGATTCCCTGGTGGCGGAGATATTCGACGAAATTTAAATATTCTACCGGGGCTTCCGTTATTTTAATACCAATACTATCGGGGATAGTATCCTTTTCATCTTCCGCTTGTTTACACCAGATCACTTCACCTTTAAGATGGAATATTTCTCCGGGAACAGCAATTGCTAAAGCAACTTCCTGCCGCATTGTCGGTGTTGTTTCAGAATCGATACATACCCCACTCCTGGAGAGATTGCGTGTAACTCCGAGTTCATCGGATTCCTCTTTATTAAAGCTAACAATAAACTTCTTTTCAATACGTTTATCCTTTCGTTCAGTCATCTGGTACCTGCACAAAGATACAAGGATTAAAAGAAAATAATTCTTTCTTCCTTGACTTTACTAATTTTTAATACGATTATATATTATATACAATTGCTTATTTTTCAACAATAAGTAATAATTCTAATTCCTTTTGGAATAAATAGAAATAACAAATCTGAGATTAATGGTTCTTTTCTTTTTATATAGAGGCTTTCATAATCGGTGGATTCAGGAAATCATATTTCATTAAAAAAAGAAAAAAAT
>JAKAGC010000475.1 GCA_021817755.1 Acidobacteriota bacterium
GACAGGGTACTGCCCTACTCCTGGCAGAAATGGGAGCTCAAATCGCAATCCTTGATATCCAAAAAGAAAAAGGACTTCAAACAATCTCAAAAATTATAGAAAAAGGAGCGAAAGGAGCTTTCTTCTTCTGCGATGTCCGCTCGAATGATGACTGCGGTAATGCAATAAACGGAGTGATTTCAGAATTCGGAAAAATCGATATCCTTTTTAACAACGCAGGAATCGCAATTCGGAAAGATGTAATAGATCTTTCGGAACAAGAATGGTCACTCTCACTGGATGTAATGCTGAAAGGTATCTACCTTGTCTCCCATTATGCACTTCTCCATATGATAAAAAACAATGGAGGGAGCATCATTAATACGGGATCCGGCTGGTCCCTGAAAGGAGGACCGAAAGCAGTGGCATACTGCGCTGCCAAAGGAGGCGTCCTGAATATGACCCGCGCTATGGCAATCGATTATGGAAAATACAATATACGGGTCAATTGCATTTGCCCTGGCGACATTGATACGCCAATGCTGAGAAATGAATGCTCACAACTGGGCGAAGATGAAAATACCTTTATGAAAGACGCAGCCTCCCGTCCAATCGCACGAGTTGGAACTCCCGAAGACGTGGCTAATGCGGTTCTGTTTCTTGCCAGCGATATGTCTCGCTGGATTACGGGAACTCACATCGTAGTCGACGGTGGAGGGATTGCCTGATTTTATTTTTTTTTATGGGGGCTTTTTTAAAAAACCGCCCCCATTGCCCCGGAAAAACTTTTTATTAATGTTGCTTTTCCGCTGAAGAATCATTATAATAGAATTCAATACATTAATCATTCCAACTTATACATTTATTATACAATTAAAGGAGAAACCATGAATAAACGTTTTTTAATTCCAATTCTTTTCTTAATACTGTTTTCTGTTTTTGGTTATTCGATTAAATCTCCGGATGAATTCCTGGGGACCCATGTGGGTGCGGACCGTACATTGGTCAAATACCCGGACATTGTTAAATACTTTAATTACCTTGACTCGGAATCAGAGCGAGTTAAAGTTACAGACGAAGGTAAAACAACCTTAGGAAACCCCATGATCCTGGCTTTTATCTCTTCGGAAGAAAATATACGGCAACTTCCGGCATTGATCGAAATAAATAAAAAACTGGCAAACCCGGATACGATCTCTACTGAAGAAGCCATTACTCTTAAAAAACAAGCGAAGGCATTCATTCTCATCACCTGTTCAATCCATGCGACAGAAATAGCTGCATCACAGATGTCTTTGCTTCTAGCACATAAACTGGCCTCAGATAAAAATGGAGAGCTGACAAAATTCCTGGATGATGTTGTGCTTCTCCTCATGCCGTCCATTAACCCGGATGGAAATATCATGGTCACAGACTGGTATAATAAATACCTGGGAACAGAATATGAAGGGGGCCCCATGCCTTATCTCTACCACTATTATGCGGGCCATGATAATAACCGGGATTTCTATATGTTAAACCTGAAAGAAACCCGTGTGGTAAACGCAATTCTTCACCAACGCTACTTTCCCCTGGTCTTCCTGGATATGCACCAGATGGGAAGCACTGGCCCAAGAATTTTTGTTCCCCCATTCCACAATCCGGTGAATGAAAACCTGGAACCGCTAATGTTAAGAGAAACAGATATTATCGGCTATTATATGGCGTTAAAACTTCAGGAAAATGAAAAAAAAGGTGTTGTATCCTCTTATTCATTCGATGCCTACTGGCCGGGAGGTTCCAAAAATACAGCATGGTATAAAAACGTTGTCGGAATCCTGACAGAAATGGCTAGCGTTAAAGTTGCTACCCCGATTTATGTTGAATCGAACGAACTGGATGCGGGTGGAAAAGGATTGCCTGAATATAAAGCGCAAACCAATTTCCCTGACCCATGGCCAGGTGGATGGTGGAGGCTTCATGATATCATCGATTATGAACTGATCGCAGCAGAAGCTCTTATAGAAATGGCTTCCAAAAACAAAGATTCATTTGTTTCCAATTTCTATAAACTGGGCACAACGAGTATTGAAAAAGGAAAAAATGAACCTCCTTACGGTTACATTATTCCATTGGATCAATGGGATGTCCCTACAATGTATGAATTTCTTTCACGAATGGAAAAAAGCGGGGTTCGCATTTTCAAATTAGATGCTGATTATATGGCTGGAAATACGCTGTATAAAAAAGATTCGTTATATATTCCAATGGATCAGCCTTACCGCAATTTCATAAAGACCATGATGGAACGGCAGGAATACCCGCTACTGAAACAAATGGCAAACGGTCCGCTGATTGAACCTTATGACGCGGTAGGATGGACACTTCCTCTCCAAATGGGAGTGAAAACCTTTACCCTGGATACTCCTCCTGTAAATATCACGGCTTCAAAATTTGTCTCTATCGGACTCCCTTTTGAAACAGTTACAGGAACAGATCAAGGTAATGAAAATTATTTTTGTTTCCCGGGTCGTTTCAACCGTACGGCGATGGTAGTGAACCGGTTATTTAAAAACAATATCTCAGTTTTCCGCTACACGGGAGAAGATAAGAAAGATATTTTAAAGGGAGATTTCCTGGTAAAAAAAGCAGATTTAAATGCTGATTTATTGCAGAAAACTCTACCTGGTTCAGGTGTAAGCCCTCATCTTGTGTCTATTACACCATCCAATGAAATTAAGCCAATATCCAAACCACGGATAGCTATTTACCAGCCTTACCGTCTCACGGCAGATGAAGGATGGACCCGCTGGGTATTGGATGAATTTGAGTTCCCCTTTACACTGCTTCATAATAAAGATTTTACTGACAAAAAAATCGATTTTTCAAAATTATATGATGTTATATTGTTTGCCAACCAGGACAGGGATACCATTGTTAATGGAAAAAGAACAGATGGGCGTCTGAATTTCGATGCAGGCATTCCCCCGGAATTCAGAGGAGGTATCTCCGCTGATGGTGTCAAGAATTTAATCGAATTCACCAAAAAAGGAGGCACGATAATTTTATTGAACCAGGCATCGGAATTGGGAAGTAAAGATTTTGAACTTCCTTTTACCAATATCCTGAAAGAGAGAAAAGACAATTCATTCTATTGTCCGGGTTCGATTCTGAGAATAAAAATAGATACTTCTGATCCGATTGGATGGGGATTGGAAAAAGAGAATATAATCTTTTTCGCAGGCGAAACAGCTTTCAAAACTCGTGAATCGGCAACAAACAGTATTTCGCGTAAAGTAACGGCTGAATTCGGTGCATCGGGTCATCATCTTTTAAGTGGATATCTAAAAGGAGAAAATATCCTGGATCGAATGGCGATTATTATGCATTTCGATTATTATAAAGGTCATGTAATCGTGTTAGGTGGAGCTGTTCAAAATAGAGCTCAAACGTTTGCAACTTTTAAACTCCTGTTCAATGCATTATATTACCAAGTGAAAACTCGTAATTAAAAAGAAAAATATAATTATAGGGAAGAAATATTAGAATTATTAGGTCAGAGATACTAAAATGGATTGTTATTTTTGTTCTTTACTTAAAGATATTTCTTCCCTATCTTATTTCGAAGGAATCAAATTCTTTAAATCCCAATCTTCCACATCCAAATTATTATTTGCTTTTATTTATCAACCATTGTCCCAGATATTCATCGATCATATAAGAATTCCTTCATTAAATGCACTTCGTACAATATGTCCGATTTTGGTTCTATAATAATTTACTTCATCCACCGATTTAATCACGATATCCACATTATATCTCTTTTTTGCCAATACGCCAGTCAATCGAGTAAATAATTTAATTTTTTCTCTTATTGCAATTTTTCTTTGGGTAACAATCATAATATCATAATCACTGTTTATGGAAAAATTACCCCTCGCCCTGGAGCCAAATAAAAACAATTCGGCATCATCGATATTCTCGTCCTTCAATGTACTTGTTATAGTCTCTTTTATCTTCAGGAGTTCGTTTTGATTTTCCATATTTCTATTTTATATAATTCTAATTATATTGAATAGCAGCAATAAAATTTCAATTAAAATACGCAGATATTTGTTTTCCAATGTCATAAATAAATGGATGAGTCTCCAAGGCAAGACCGAATGAATCGATTAATAGCGCATTATCCTGCGTATGCATCCCTTCAAAAAACGTTTTATTATACAATCGATCTTTTGTGATACCGGCTTTCAAATCATACCCGTAATTCGAGAGTAACACGAGATCAGGTGCTTTATCCAAATATTTTCCATTGTAAATCTCTTCCTTGAAATATACAGAACGGATGACCTTTTCTCCATCTATTTCCAGAGAAAGAAACCGGGTTTTCACTTCCTCTCGCAAAGATTCATATTCGGATTTCTTAACACATCCTTTCCTGAATTTTCCTTCAAG
>JAKAGC010000476.1 GCA_021817755.1 Acidobacteriota bacterium
ACGCATTCTTGCCAGTTCCGAAACAGTATAAAGCGCTAAATAATCCCCTGTTTTTCTATCCAGGATTAATTTAATACAGGCATCCAGCGCCATAGGCTCCTTTGAAGCCGATAACGTGGAGATAAGCGGTTCCATAAGAAGGATATCCCATGAACGGTTTAATAAAGATGCCAGAGCTGTTACAGTTTCAGGGGAATCGAAATTCTTTAACGTAAGAATAATAATTCTGCGAACACGAACATCTTTCTCTTTTGTCAACCGATCCAATAATATACTACGGCTCTCATCCCCTGTAAAAAATGCAGACGTTTTCAAGGCTTCCAATCCAGCGCAACGAATCCTCCAGTTTTTATTCCCCAGCCCCAAAATAATAGAATCCTTATCCTTTTCCCCTCTCGCTAATGAAAGAGAGTCCAGGCATATTTTTTTAACCCCTTCGCTTTCCAAGGCAAAGGAAACCGGAGCTTTCGATTTTTTAGATACAGAGGATGAGATGGTATGGGGATGCAGCAGCAAAAGTGAAACCGAGATGAGAACGGCGAAAGATATAAATGATCGTTTCATTGTAAATGTCCGCCAGTATTGTATAAGAAAAACCGGGGAGATTCAAGGAACTCCACCGGTTTTTTTTATTTGAACCTTTATTCTCTAAATTTTAGGTTCAGATTGAGTTTTAGGAATTAAATAAGTGGATAAAATCGCTGTAACACCTGCCACCAGAAAAGTCAGGAACCGTGACGTCATTACAGCTTCCATTCCCGTTATACCCCAGATAATGGTAAAGAGCATACCCGTAATAATCGTTATAATAACCGCTTTACCGTGGAATTTTTTCCAGAACAAGGTCAACAGGATCACCACCGAAAAAGTACCCCCTATTCCTGCCCATACATATCCCACGATAGTAAAAATCAATTTAAAATTCATTTTAAATGAAACAAATGCCACAATTAGAGCAATAACCGCCAGTAAACTGGTAACAATCCGGGATTGAGCAAGCGCTTTTTTCGGATCCATGTTCTTTCCTTTGCCTTTGGAAAGAGGTTTAATAATATTTTCCGAAAGTTCCGAGGCAGAAAGAATCAACAGCGAATCCGCAGTCGAAAGCATCGCCGCAATAGCTCCAATAATTAATACTGCCGCCAGAGCCGGGGGAAACAGTTTTAACATAACCGCAGGCATAACATATTCCCGGTCAGCCAATCCCGTAGGACCAAACAGAGCGATCCCGATCCATCCGATGGACAGTGCGCCTACATAGGCCAATAATGTCCAGGCAATACCAATATTCCGTGCGCGTTTGGCATTTTTACTGTCCCGGATCGCCATAAAACGCATACTCAATTGAGGTTGACCCCCAAGGTATCCGAAAAACCAGGAGAGCCCGCCGATGATTACCACACCCATACCAAATCCGCTTGCTGCACCTGTAAATGATTGATACGTACTCCCTGCTTTTTCCAGCGCTTGCGGTATCGATTGTGCGAAGAGTTCAGGGTGTTTTGCAATATATATGATCCCCACCAATGGCCCTACCACAAGGGTAAAAATCATAATAATTGCCTGGATAACATCTGTGTAAACCACGCTGCGGAACCCACCATATATCGTATATGGGATAATAACCACAGCCGTTAACAGCATACCCAGTTCAGGTTTGATATGCATCAATGCATATAGGGTTTTTCCCCCTCCGATAAATTGTGCGCCTACATAAAAGAAAAAGAAAAAAACGATGACAGCACTCGCAACCGATCGAATCATTTGAGCCGATTCTCCGTGGCGTTTCGCGATATATTCCGTAAATGATGTAATCCGGTATTTTTCCGCTTCATCTCTTAGCCGCCATGCCAGAGCCGCCCAAGCCGTAATAATACCCGCAACGCACCCAACAGCCGTCCATATTTCCATAAGACCCGTCGCATAAGCAGCGCCCGGTAAACCCAGTAAGGCCCATGATGATTCACCTGCCGCCCGTTCCGATAAAGCAGCCGCCCAGCCAGGTAGCGTTCTACCCGCTATCGCATAATCTTCATCCGTTTTAACCTTTCTCCCCTGGTACAATCCCCATCCCACCATCAACACCATATAAGCCAGCATTACGATAATAACCTGCGTATCTTGAGCCATTTCGAACTCCTATTGATAAATTAAAATATAATTATAGAAAAAAACAATTCGGATTTCAACTCAAAAGATAAGCGGCATCACACTATTTTTAGAATAAATTACCAAATGTAATTCTATTTCGAGGCTCTCATCCCTATATTAAAATTGTGTGATAAAAATGGAAAAATCCGAGAAGAGTACCGTTGTTCTTTCGAAGACTGGACTCTCTCTCGGATTTATAGATATTTAAAAGGTTAAATCTTAGATTTTCATAACGTTAGCAGCGTGTTCGCCTTTCTGGCCCTGACGAACTTCAAATTTGACCATCTGGCCTTCGTCTAAAGTTCTGAAACCGCCGTTAGCATCTTTAATTTCGGTATGGTGGACAAAAATATCTTTGCCTTCTTCCATTTCAATGAAACCATATCCTTTCTGTGAATTGAACCATTTAACTTTTCCTTTATTCATGATAATTACCTCCAGGTAAATTTTTTTAAAGCTTAAAGAGGTAAAAAATCGTTGAATTTACAAGGAAAGATAAACATTCCAGGAAAAACAATCTTTACTCCCTTACTCACTTTGAAGCAATATTATAACACAATTCTTTTTCTTGTCAAGTATTTTTAGTTGTTTTCTCCCCATATAAAAATATTTAAAACAGTTTAATATCCTTCTCCTCCACAATTTTTATAAATTCGATTTATCTTTTCTTTCAACAAAAAATCTTAAAAAATAATTTGTCTTAAATCATCGATTTTGTAAAAAAAATGAAAATCATAGAACAATCAACGAACGTTCTTGTTTGAAATGAGATTAATCTCGTTTCAAGTTAGGTTAATCTCACTTCATACTAAATTAATCTCAGTTTTTTCCTCGTTAATCTCGTTTCAAGTTAAAACGTTCTATAAAATTATGACGTTAATCTCACTCAAAGTGTAATTAACCACACTTTTTCTTCCGTCATCCTCGCTCAGAGTTAAAACATCCTTAATTTTTCTATAATTATCCTTACTTCGAACCCCAATCAATTATATAATTTTACTCATTCATCACACTTTTTTGTTCGATCTTCATATTTTTCTCTCAACTATTTATCTTTTTCACCTTCAAAATAACTACTAAGTATCCATCTACCGTGTTTCAGGCATAAACCTCCATACTTATAACAGTGTCAATGACCTATTTTCCATCTTTCATTATATTATTTATCATACCCCTAATTCTTCGTATTCAATTATCCATATAAAAAGAATCATTAATAACACTCAGAAATCCAATACCCATTTTATTTATATCCCAATACATATTCAATCACCCATGCAAGACGTATCTTTCTCAAAGGTTTGCATTCTTGATGAGTGTTTGAAGATAAAAACAGGCAATTGAAAATTAAAATATTCGATTGCACAATTTTAGGGATAAATAAATGCAGTTTGAGTTTTAAAAGGGGTAAAATGAAGTGACATAATTAAAGAAACTGTTTTACTATCTGAAGGATAAAGAATTAAAAAAAATAAGTAGAAAAGCATTTAGTAATTATAGTTAGTGGGAATCCTAAAAATTGTGCAGATTATTGATTTTGAGCAGGAGTTATGGTAAAAAAATATGTAATGCCATAAAATTTTTATTTGGGCGATTACAGAAATATAGTAATTGAAAAGATCAAAGATGCAAGGTAATATCTTAATTTTAGGCAACGTAAATGGGAGCGGCGGAAGCCTATTTATAACCAGTCGGTGGCCAGTTCCAAGCGGCCAGCGGCCAGTTAAAAGAAGTAGACCGAAAGGTTTCCTTTCTTTTTTTAGATTTGGAAGAAAATAAAAAGTCTGCTATTTTGACACTCTTAAATTAGAGAGCGGTATATTATTAATTAGCGCCAGCTACCGGCAACTGGAAACCGGCAACCGGCAACTGAAATCATTGTCCATTAAAAGAAGGATTGAAACCAAGGTGTTTCAACGCTATCTAATCCAACGCTTCCGTTTAAGAGTATCATCCATTAAAAGAAGGATTGAAACTATTTTAGATCACTAAATGACCTGTTTATATTTACATTTGTTTAAGAGTATCATCCATTAAAAGAAGGATTGAAACTACAGCCGTGGATTAAACGGGGACCCTCGCTATCTTGTTTAAGAGTATCATCCATTAAAAGAAGGATTGAAACTTATTAATAAAACAACATTGATATATATCCATTAGTGTTTAAAAGTATCATCCATTAAAAGAAGGATTGAAACGAAACAGTGGCCAGTTCCAAGCGGCCAGCGGCCAGTTAAAAGAAGTAGAAC
>JAKAGC010000477.1 GCA_021817755.1 Acidobacteriota bacterium
AACACCTCAGCATGATTTACTAGTACGTCAATTGATCGAAGAATTCTCTACAGAGCAGACTTCCGATCAGGTTATTGCATATCGAAGGGATAGACGTTTTGTCCAGGGGTTTGAAATGGCGCCACTGGGAACACTACCTAAATCCCGTGCAGTGTTTAAGGAAAACGGGGTTTATCTTATTACAGGCGGTTTGGGAGGAGTAGGACTCTCCATTGCTCATTATCTTTATAAACATTATAAAGCCCGGCTGGTTCTCACTACCCGTTACGGTTTACCTCCACGCGAAACATGGAACAATTACCTCTCGGGGAATAATCCGGACGAAAAGATGGCTACACGGATTAAAAAGATTAAAGAATTGGAAGACCTGGGAGCAGAAGTGATGATACCCATTGTCAGTGTTTCAGATCAGGCAGCCATGAAAGAAACCCTGGATGAAGTTGAGAAGCATTTCGGACCGGTCAACGGTGTACTTCATTCCGCTTTCGTTCCGGATGGCACACTCATCGATCTTCGAACCAAAGGAATAACGGAAGAAGCCTGGGCTCCAAAAGTGAAAGGGACTCTCATTCTTCATGAATTATTCAAAGAGAGAAAGTCCCTCGATTTCTTTGCTATCTGTTCCTCCCTTGCAGGAGTATTCGGACCCGTGGGGCAGGTCGCTTATACAGCAGCTAGTGCGTTCGAGGATGCTTTTGCATATTACCGAGATTACCTCACAGGTCCGGGAACACGCAATGTATCCATCAACTGGTGTGGTTGGGGTGAAATTGGAGGACTCATTGAATTCGGAAAGAAAATGGCAGAAAAGATCGGAGAAGACCCCGAAAAATACTACAAGGATGCCATGAAACCTTCGGAAGGTGTGGAAGCCTTCACTCGCATCCTGGGCTCCGATGCTCCACAAGTGCTTGTTTATAATTTCGACTTATTTCCTTTACTCAAGCATTTAAATACTCAACAAACCTCGTTACAGTTCCAGGAAACCCTTGCCGATCGCGTGGAAACACCCAAAACTATCCTGAAACGCCCGGCATTGAAAACCCAGTACGTGGCGCCACAGGATAAGAACCAGGAATCCATTGCTCGCATCTGGCAAGATTTGTTTGGGCTCGAAACAGTCGGTATTAAAGACGATTTCTTCGAACTCGGCGGAGATTCCCTCAAAGCCATGACCGTTAGTTCCAGGATTCAAAAAGAATTGCATGTGAAAATACCGATATCTCTATTTTTCAGCAGTCCCACCATCGAAGAATTGTCTTCATATGTCGATGAATCCGGTCGAAAAGAATCTCGTACCGCTCCCGTGAAAGCCCCTCAGAAAGATTTTTATCCCGCCACTCCTGATCAGGAGCATCTCTATAAATTACACTACCTCGATCCCCAAACACCAAACTTGAACATTACATCACCCATCATCCTACCGCTGAAACTTGATCATGAAGGCCTTGAAAATGCTTTCCAGAAGATGATCGAACGGCACGATATATACCGTACATCGTTTCACACCATCGATGGAAAGGTTATGTTAAAAGTTCATTCTCAGGTGGATATCCATGTGGAATATTACCAATGCGCTGAAACCGAATTAAAAGAACTTCTTGCCGGTTTAATCACACCCTTCAATCTATCTGAACCTCCTATTCTTCGTGTAAAACTCATCGAGATCGACGACCGAAGAAGTATTCTAATGATGGATACCCATTACGCTGTCACGGACGGAACATCAGCAGGGATATTTATCCGAGAGTTAGTCGATACCTATTTCGGAAAAGACTTATCACCCATTGCTCTTGGATACAAAGATTACGCACAGTGGATTGATGATCGGATTACATCGGGTCAATTCGCTTCGTCCGAGGCCTTCTGGAAAGAGAGATTAAAAGAGTCTTTCAAACCAATAGAACTCCCTACGGATTTCCCGCACCCCGCAGTACGAACGTTCAATGCAGGACGCGAGTGGATAAATGTTGAAAAAGAGCTCGTTTTTAGTTTGAAAGAAGCCTTTTCCGATATCAATGCCACCATGTTTATGATTTGGTTAGCTGCTTACAATATCCTCTTGCAGAAACTCGCAAAGCAGGAAGATATTATCATGGGCATCCGAACTGCCAACCGGCCTTTCCCCGAACTTCACGGAATTTTGGGTAAGTTCTCCAATGACCTTGTTTTCCGTAGCAAACCACACCCTGGAAAGCATTTCAACGATTACCTGGAAGAAGTCAAGCATATTGCTCTCGACGGATTCAAGCACCAGGATTACCCTTTTGCGTTTTTGATGGATCGCATAGGTTATGATGATCAATCTGGGTGGAAACCATTCTTTTCTACCGTCATGGTTTACAATAACAATAATATGGATGTTGAGAATGTCAATCACGATGATATACGGATTTCCTATTATCATACCGAACACGCACGAACCTTGACCGATATCCATTTCCAGGCAACAGAACTCGGTGAAACCATTAACATCTTATTTCAATACTCATCCGATCTCTTCAAACCTGAAACCATCAAGCGAATGATCCGGCAGTATGTAAGTATTCTTGAAATCATTTCAAAGAATCCGCGCATACCCGTTTCGGATATTTCTATATAACAAATAAATCTCGATAAAAAAGCGTGGTTACATATTAAATTATAGTATGTAACCATGCCATGATTGTGCGTTTTAGTTACATTTAATAAAAGAATAGTTTTCTAATTACAATTTAAATTTGTTTAGCAAATGTTGTATCCAATTTAGGTAGGAAAGTACCTTCATCTTTCATCTTAAAAAATTTGCCTGTCCCCTTTCTTACATATGAAGCTATAATATGTATCACGCCATGAATGCGCGTTTTGGTTCCACTTAAGAAACGAATGGTTTTCTAATTACAATTGTATTTTGTTTTGCATACATTATATCCCGTTCAGGTTTGGAAAGAACCCGCATCTAAAAATATGCCTGTCCACTTTTTTCTTTTTTCCTTATGATTGCTTTTCTATTTGTAATTTTGATGAGAAAATTATTTATAATACAAAAGATGCAAAATTTATTTGAAATTTGTCTTATTTGGATTTGTGTGGTGAGTTAAAAAAGAATTAAAAAGGTTAATTATCTAAAAGAAATATTTTGAAAGCAAATGAATAGAAGCCCTTTTAAAAATTATTATTGATTTGAAAAAGAATTTAAATTTAAAATATTTCTATTAAAATAACACTATAAGTTTTCTAATTTTAAATAAATAGCAATTACAAAGAAAAAAAATCACAAACGTAAAACACGTGTTGCACGTATATAGTGTGAATTAATAAAAGAACGTGCATTAATGACTTTTCTTTTTAAATCTCTTTGAAGATTTTCTATTGTCTCATAGCCTCCTATTGCAATTCCATAAGATATGTTTCGTACACCGAAGCATAACCGATTTAAAGTCCCAAGATCTTTATTCAGATATAGTACTTCAGTGAGCATACGTTCAGGAATTTGAGCTTTTCCAGGTACAGGAATTCCCCCTGCTGCATAGACGTATTGTCTATACCATTCCACTTCTCTCATATCTTTATTTAATGGAAATAAGGGAATATCAATCCAGGTCCAATCATCGTTATCTTTTCCTTCAACACAATTATCCATTGAATCCGGATAAGTGATCGGATACAGAAATTTCTCTGTTAAGCGGGGGGCTTTAATTCTTAAACTCAAACTGCTCCATTTATAATCTTCTGGTAGTTTTACTATTCCTGCACGTAGTGGGTTCAAATCAATATATGCGCTACATACCAATTCTCCCATTCCATGATAAACAATTACCCCTTTAAAACGTTCTCTCCATAAGTATCCTTTACGATTATGTTTTTTATTATACCACCGGGTGAAATTTTGTTTTAATTCCTGGACAAATCGGGAAATAGAACCCAGACGTTCTCTTAATCGTTCGATACCTCCATCTTCATCCGGAATAATAGAACCGATGTTTCCATCATGAGCCCCTGCTGGATACTCCGAATATTTTCCGTAAATTGCTTTATAACGACGAATTAAATCTTCCTTTGATGCATGTTTTGCATCTAACTCCATTCCAGTAGCGAGGATATGGAAGTGATTTCCCATTATGCAGTAGGTATGAATTTTAATAAAAAATCCCTGAGATAAGCGTCTCATTAGCTGGAAAAAATATTTCTTTTCTTGATCGGAAAATAGTGGAGTATTCTCAACTGTATGAGAAACGATATGGAATGCTCCCCATTCCTGAGAAACCCAACGTCGCCGTCCTCTTGGCATTGTATACTTTGCCTCACTTTAATATTAATCAAATTCTGAAATGCAACAATTAATATCAATCTTCAATATCTGCATCCGATAAATATTATAATGATAAAAATTTTTATTTCAAGTGGGAA
>JAKAGC010000478.1 GCA_021817755.1 Acidobacteriota bacterium
CCATTTTCTTTTAATAAGAGAGTAGACGAATCGGATAAGGGTGCTTCGATAGGCCGAAGAACCATGGTAAGTTTGCTTCGGACTTCACCCCGGTAAGCGACCTCAAGTGAATAAGGCGAAACAGGATGACTACATTCGGTATATAACTGATTAATAATCGTTTGGGGAATCGCATCGAGCGTCTCCGGAAGACGGATATCCACACTACTGCATTTGATATTGGAGTATTCCAAGGGTATTACTTGGACAGCTCCTATTACGGTTGCTTTTCCCGGAGAAACAAACTCTCTGGGTTCAACGCTTCGCATACTATCCGTTACAACCCGGATTTGAATTTCATCATCGATATCCTGATTTCCGATAGCCCTTGCGATAGCAAGCATACTGTGAAGTCCCATTTCCAGGTAAAGGTCTATATTCCCGAGAGTAACAGTTCCCGGAGGTGGCGGAGCTTCCTTTTTCTTATTCTTCTTGGCATTATAGACAAAATCAACCGATTCCTCTCCATCAGAAGGTTTCTCCTGAAGATCGAATTTATTTTCAGTTTTATTCCAGATAGAAGTAGCATCGATGATCTCTTTGGTGTATCCAACATATGAAGATGTAACGGTGTTATGTGTAACCCCCCAAAAATGCACGATATGCCGGGGAATTTTTTTCATATCTTTTATTTGGTTAAATAGTAAATCATAATCGTTTTCCCAATAGGGATCGATCCGGAAGTTATCATCGGAAAGTTTTTCAAATTTCCCTGATGCTTCGACAGTAATGACCAGTTGTCCCTTCTCTTTTAGTAGTGTTACAAACTCAGCTCCTACCCCGCATCGGTCTAGAAATATAAGCCAAGTTGCGGAGGATTGGGATTCATTATTTTTAACCTGGGGAAGCGGGGTGGGTTCCCACAATGGAACATAGAACCAATTATCCATGGGAGCTTTTTGCAATGCGACACGAGGGGTTGGGGGCTTATATTCACCGGAAATCATTTTTTGAACCAGTTTAAAGGGATCGGCTCCGATGGCATAGGGTACAGGTTCAAAGGAATAAGGAGGAATGGATACGCGGCGGGGTTCAAGATTAAGAGATGAATAAAAGCTGTTCCAATCCGGATTCTTCCCATGTAACCACAACTCCCCTATTCGATTCATAAGATAATAATCATCCGATTGGGTTTCTTTCGGATGACGAATAAGATTGGTTACGAAATGGTAAGGTTTTAAATCGGAGTGCTGTTGAACAAATGTACTTAGGGATTTTCCGGGTCCGATTTCCACAAGAATGGCATTGGGTTCTTTTAAAAATTCATCGATTCCCCTTGCAAACCGCACTGCCTGACGAAGATGAGCCGCCCAATAAGACGGGCTTACAGCTTCATTGGGTGTAATCCACTGGCCGGTAAGGTTGGAAATAAAGGGGATAGTGGGTGGATTCATTCGAACTGATTTTAGCGCAGCTTCAAATTGGGGAACTACGGGATCCATCATGGCAGAATGGAAGGCATGGGATGTATGAAGTAAACGGCTCTCGAACCCTTTCTCTTTCAATTGTTGAGTAAAAGCCGCAATTTCGGGTGCAGGTCCTGACACCACACAAAGGGAAGGACTGTTTATTCCTGCTAATGATAAAGTGGGAGGCAGCATTTGGGTAACTTGTTCTTCAGGTAGAGGAACGCTGAGCATATCACCAGGAGGCATTTGCTGCATCATTTTACCCCGTAATACCACTGTTTTAATTGCATCTTCGAGGGAAAAAACACCTGCAAGGCAAGCCGCCGTGTATTCACCGATACTGTGGCCGATCATGGCATCGGGTTTTATTCCCCATGAGATGAGCAATTTAGACAATGCATACTGGAAAACAAATAATGCGGGTTGGGTGATATGTGTCTGGTCAATTTGCGGAGTTGAATTTTCTTCAGTAGGAGTTTGAGAGAATATAATGGATTTTAAATCAAAGGAAGTGAGGGGTTTTAAAATTTGAAAACACCGATCCATTTCTTCTCTAAAGAGGCTGTATGAATTGTACAGATGCAAGCCCATCTGCGAATACTGGCTCCCCTGACCGGAAAACATGAAGAAAACAGGGGGGTTTTCTTTTGAGCACAACCCATCGGAAAATTTTCCTTCCCCTGAAGTTTGCAAAAACTCGGCGGCTTCCTGACCAGAAGAACAAACAGCCATCCGCCGGTATTCAAAGTGCTTCCGTCCAACTTGAAGTGTATAGGCTGCATCGAGAATCGGAGTGTGGGCATTATCTTTAAAATAATTAGAAATATTAAGGGTCATTCGATCGAGAGAGGAGGGGATTTTAGCTGACAAAAAGATGAGATTATAAAAAGGAGATAGAGTAGAAATTGTTTCATCGGACCTGTGCGGTTCGATATATTCTTCAAGTACGGCATGGGCGTTGGTGCCGCCAATTCCGAAAGAGCTTACTCCTGCACGCAGCGGGTAACCTTCGGTTTTCCAGGGAGTAAGTTTAGAAACCACATAAAAGGGTGAATCTTCAATACCCAGCTTCGGGTTGGGTTTGGTAAAATGAAGACTCGGAGGAATCATTTTATATTTTAAGGAGAGAACGGTTTTAATAAATCCGGAAACACCAGCGGCAGAGTCCAGATGACCGAAGTTGGTTTTAATCGAACCGATTCCACAATAGTTGCGTTTGGATGTATTAAAAGCCAGTTTAAGGGCTTCTATTTCAATCGGATCACCCAGAGCCGTACCTGTACCATGTGCTTCGACATAAGTAATGGTTTCCGGATCAATTTCTGCCATATGCTGGGCAGTTTTAATGGCCCGGGCTTGTCCTTCAACACTGGGAGCAGTGAATCCAACTTTACGGATACCATCGTTATCGATACAGGTTCCTTTAACGACAGCATAAATATGATCGCGGTCTCTTACTGCATCATCCAGACGTTTGAGTACCACACAGGCGACTCCGTCGCCACCTATAATTCCTTGTGAATTGATATCGAATGCGCGACAGTGGCCATCCGGGGAATGAATCATTCCTTCCTGGTAGTGATATCCGGTTTTCGTGTGCCTCACAACTGTAACACCACCGGCTACTGCCATATCACACTCACCGCTTAAAATAGCCTGGCATGCGATATGAATCGAGACCAATGAAGTGGAACAGGCGGTATATAAAAAGAAACTGGGGCCTTTTAAATCCAGTTTATATGATACCCATGCACATAAATAATCTTTTTTATTAAGATGTGAAGCAGCAAATTCACCTGCCTGTACTGTCTTCCCAGTAACCATGGTAAACAATTCCCATTTAAGATTGGGAGTAGCTCCGGCATAAAGCCCGATCAAACCGTCATACGAATGGGGATCATATGCTGCATCCTCAAGCGCATGCCATACCGTTTCATGAAAAAGGCGGACCTGGGGGTCAATGATATCGGCTTCAAAGGGCGTGTATCCAAAAAATTCCGCATCGAAGCAATGATGGTTTTCAAGCCGTCCTGTCGCTTTTACATAATTCGGATTCATTCTCTCTTCTTCACTTATTCCCGCTTCTTCAAGTTCGGCATCGGTAAAAAATGAAACGGATTCGACACCGTTTTTCAAATTATTCCAAAGTTCATGGATATTATTGGCACCCGGAAATCGTCCTGCCATACCGATGACTGCGATTTCCAGGCCAGTTAGGTTGGTATTATCGCTCATATCCTGGCTCCTTTTCTTTTCTTTAATTGCTGCATTCTATCTCTTTTTCCTTTCTCAATTGCCTGTGCCCTGTTATCGTCTATTAGGTTCAACTCTTTGTCCTGCTCGGCAATATACTTCGCAAGAGTTCCGATGGTTGTGTACCTGAACAAGGCAACAATTGGTATATCTTTTGCAAATGCTTCTTTTAACTTACTGTTGACCATTAATATTTTTAAAGAATTTCCTCCGATTTCAAAGAAATTATCATCGGCTCCTATTTTGTCTTTATTCAAAACCTCTTTCCAAATACCCGCTATAATCTCCTCCTCGCGTCCTACGGGGGCTACATATTTTATTCCTGAATCAACTTGAGTTCCGCTGGCTTCAATGGCGCGAACATCGACTTTACCATGAACGTTAAGGGGAATATGAGGAATGGTGATAAAATGAGTGGGAATCATATAATCGGGTAATTGAACCGAAAGGTATTTACGAAGTTCAGAGGTGGTAATGGAAGAATCTGTTTGGGTTTTGGAGACGATATAGGCACATAAATATTTATCGCCTCGAGGATCGGCGCGGTCGAGTACGAGTGCTTCTTTTACAGACTCATGGGAAATTAACCGGTTTTCGATTTCCATCAACTCAATCCTATAACCACGGATTTTTACTTGTTTATCGATACGTCCCA
>JAKAGC010000479.1 GCA_021817755.1 Acidobacteriota bacterium
CCGATCTAAACCGCCCAATAGAGAACAGTAACAACTCCAATCCCCTAAATTAGAGTTTATTTCCGGTATTAAAGTAGGAAGAAAAAATGGAAGCAAATTTTAATGCTCTGTACACCAATTCTACATATCAAGGAAAAATTCTCGCTATTGAAGATATGGAAGATCAATTGGTTTTTTTTGAGGAATTATTTCAATATAGCCTGCCTGGACTCGCTTTTTATAAATCTTTAAAAGGAATGGAAGGATTTGAAAGTGCATGTAAAAACTGCCCGGATGTAATTTTACTTGACATTCAACTACCGGATATAGATGGTTATGAGGTATGCACCCATTTAAAATCACACCAAGCAACACGTCATATTCCGATCATAATGATCACAGGGTCAAAAGCAGAACAAGATACTCGTGTCAAAGCACTGGAAACAGGCGCGGATGCATTCCTCTCCAAACCAATAGACTGCCTTGAACTGGTCTCCCAAATCAAAGCAATGTTACGAATTAAAAAAGCAGAAGATATCCTCCGCCAAGAAAAAGAAGAACTAAAAAACCTTGTAAATTATACTAATTCCGAATTAAAGATAGAAAAAGAAAGAACTTTAAAATCTAAAAAAATTATTCGTTTATACGCGGATATAATTCACAATATGCAAAGCGGGATGCATCTATTCCGATATGAAACAAATGGAGAAGGAAATTTCTTCCGCCTGATCGAAACAAATCCGAAAGGATATGAAATCCTTGGTCTTACTCAAAACGAACTTTTAGGAAAAAACCTGGAAGACCTTCTACCGCTTAAACATGAACAAGATCTTGTGGGGTTATGTCAAAATGTAATGAAGAGCGGTATCCCATCACGGATAGATGACTTGATTTACAATTCAGAAGGAGATACACAGACTCATTTCAGAATTCGCCTGGTTCCACTTCCGGATAAACATCTTGCATTAATCTTCGACGATATTTCTGCTGAAAAAGCTGCTGAGAATGCAATTATTAATTCATTAAAAGAAAAGGAAATTCTACTTCGCGAAATCCATCATCGTGTAAAAAACAACCTTGCAATGGTTTCCAGTTTACTAAGTTTACAGGCTGGATACATCGATGATGAACAGGCAAGAACAGCTTTCACGATCAGTCAGAAACGTATTTCTTCAATAGGACTTCTTCATGAGAAACTTTATAAAAGCCAGAACATTAAAGATATCGATTTCGGTCAATATACACGTGAACTGGTAGATTCTATTTCTTTTTCCTATTCGGATCCACTGGATATTATCCGATGCTTTGTCGAAATAAAGAATATTCATTTCAATGCGGATCGTTCCATTCCACTGGGACTGATAATTACAGAACTTGTCACAAATTCCATGAAATATGCAAAGAGACCGGGTATTAAATTAGCTATCTCAATTAAGTTAGAAGAAATAAACGATTCATTCGAGCTGACAGTCACAGACAATGGCCCGGGGTTTCCTAAGGGTCTGGATTGGAGAAACGCTCAAACACTTGGTATTCAATTGGTACTGATGCTTGTGAAACAATTGGCTGGAGAAATCCAACTTGAACAACCATCAAAAGAATTTTTAGGTGCTGTTTTCCGGATTCAGTTTCCGAAGCCGGAAGCGAAAACCGATACCTTTCATTAAAAAAGAGGGATATATTGATAAAAAAAAAGGATCAAAACAATCAGACATCATACCCTGGGAACGACTGGAATATTCCCCGTCTCTACACTTTTATATCAGAGTTAATGGATAATATCACTTGTGCAGTCGCAATATACGGTGCAATAGATAATGGTGAAAATTTTATTTTCAAAGCCTTTAACAAAAAAGCACAGCAAATTGAAAATACAAAAGAAGAAGATATCCTTGGGAAAAAAGTTACAGATATATTTCCGGGAGTCATTGAACTGGGACTGTTTGATGTATTGAAGCGGGTCTGGAAAACAGGAAAACCGGAAACGCATCCAATATCTTTTTATAAAGACGACAAATTGGCAGGATGGCGCGAAAACGTGGTATACAAACTTGATTCAGGCGACATCATGGCCATTTATACGGATATGACCAAACAAAAGCAAATTGAAACAGATTTGATCGAAGCGAATAAAAACCTAAGAGAAATGGTCTATATAACATCGCATGATCTTCAATCTCCTTTAATTTCGATAGAAGGATATGCGAGTGAATTGGTAGAAAACTATTCAAATATACTGGATGAAAATGGGCTATATTGTCTAAATCGATTGAAATCCAATACACAACGTATGCATGCATTGATTATCAGCTTATTGGACATTTCACGATTAAATACGCAAAAATTTATTTTCGAATCTTTTGATTCGGAAAGCATGATAAATTCTATAAAAGAAGACCTCGGGATAATGCTCGAAAATTCGGGTGCCGAATTAATATTTAGTAAAGTTCCTACCCTATTTGGGGATAAAAACCGCTTAACTGTGGTTTTCAGACAACTAATCGCAAATGCTTTGTTATACGGAGGAAAACACATCATTGTGGGGCATTCTAATGATACCTGGTTTGTGAAGGATGACGGCATTGGTATTCCCCGGGATCAATTGGATCGCATATTCAATCCGGGTGAACGATTAAAACAGAATGATGCAGAAGGATCCGGTATGGGACTCACCTTTTGTAAAACGGTGATTGCCCGTCACAATGGGAAAATATGGGCCGAATCCGAAGGAATCGGAAAAGGTTCAACCTTCTATTTTACAATTAAAATCTAAACCCGCAAAATGCGGGGCCGGAGGTCAATATGGAAATAGTCAATAAGGCTATATTGGAACCTATCCTGCTTGTAGAAGATGATATGGACCATGCGCGATTAGTAATTAAAGCGTTCACGGAACACGGACGCATGATGAATAAAATTGTTTGGGTTAAAAATGGTGTAGAAGCAATGGATTATATCAACAGAACAGGTGTATATATTAACAAGGATACACCTCGCCCCGGGCTAATCCTGCTTGATATTAAAATGCCTTTAAAAAACGGATTCGAAGTCTTATCGGAATTAAAAGCAGATGAACGTTATCAAACTATCCCGGTAGTGATGCTAACAACCACGAATAACTCGGAAGATGCGGACAAAGCATTAAAAATGGGTGCAAACGATTATATCGTAAAACCGGTCAGATTCTCCGATTTTGTGCAAAAGGTAAGCCAATTGGGCCATTACTGGGCCTTTGTAAGCGATGCGTACCTGGTAAACTGCGGACAATAATCCTCTAATTCATAAAAAATCAAAAAACAGAAAATGGAAGATAGAATCGATGTGTTACTGGTTGAAGATAATGAAGACCAGATCCATTTTATACAAAAGGTATTGGATCGAAGACGCTTCAATGTCACTGTTATAACGGATGGCCGTCATGCGCTGAATTACATCATGGAGCATGACCTGGAGTTTCATGTTATACTACTTGATTACAGACTACCTTCAATGAATGGAATGGAAATTCTTTTTAAAATCAGAGATTTGCAAAAAGAATTGGCTATTATATTTTTGACGGTCGAAACTGGCATCGAATTAGTAGTGGATGCCATGAAGCACGGTGCGATGGATTTTATGCCCAAAACCAACCGTTTCTATGAAGGGCTTCCTTCTATGGTGGAGAAAGTATATGCGCTTCACCGGGCACGAATCGAAAAGAAGCATATCGAGCAAAAGTTAATGGAGAGTGAGAAACGAGCAGCGGAAGAGTTACGAAAATCATTGCAAGAAAAGGAATTGCTTCTTCGTGAGATTCATCACCGTGTAAAAAACAATCTGAGTTTGATTTCAAGTTTGCTTCATTTCCAGGAAAGATTGCCTCAAAGCGAAACGATTCGTCCATTACTGGCAAATACCCGTTCACGAATAAAGGCAATGGCTCTTGTTCACGATAAATTATATAATAATACGGATCTGTCTCATATCAATTTTTCCGATTATTGCAGAGATCTTGCCCGGTTTCTATTTCAAACATTTCCACTTCCTTACGGAAGACAGATTGAATTTACCCTGGATGTTGAAAAAGCGATTCTGGATATCGATATGTTAATCCCATGCGGATTGATTATTAACGAATTGGTTACCAATTCCATAAAACATGCGTTTACTCCGGATACGGATTCGCCTGCAATCCATATCTCGTTTCATAGTGAGGATGGGTATTATGTTCTCAAAATTTCGGATAATGGAATCGGTTTGCCTGAAAAGATCGATTTAAACCCGACCAAAACCCTGGGATTATTCGTTTTACAATCATTAGTAGAGCAATTGGAAGGAACCCTGAATATACAGTGTAATCAAGGGACAACTTTTTGCATCCGGTTTAAGATACCAT
>JAKAGC010000007.1 GCA_021817755.1 Acidobacteriota bacterium
GAACTCCTCCTTACACTCCCTGTTACTTTTAAAGATATTATTATGGGCAAATTTCTTGCTGCTACTGCTTTTATTGGAGTTATGCTTTCTCCCACCATCTTCTATGCGATCTTTACTTCATTCCTCGGAGGTCTCGATTGGGGACCGGTCATTGGCGGATATGTCGGAGCAATTCTCCTTGCCGCTGCTTTCAGTGCAATCGGTTTATTCGCTTCCTCTCTTACACGTAATCAGGTAGTTGCTTTTATTATCAGTATGACCATTTGTTTCTCCCTTTCGATACTGACTGAATACCAGCTCTACTTTCTCCCAAACTGGCTTCTCGACATGGTTAAAGTAGTTCAATATATCAGTGCCAATTATCATTTTCAGAATATCGCCAAAGGAGTACTCGATACTCGCGATATTCTTTATTTCCTCTCAGTGATGTTCATCTCCTTATACGGAGCGAACCTCATTATGCAAGAAAAAAAGTAAGGAGACAACCATGGCTGCCAAACAAAAGAAAAATTTTCAGAAATATTATAAATTCCTACTGTATCTTGTTATTATAGTTCTCATAAATGCTGCCGGAATTACACTCTTCTACAAAATCGACCTCACTTCAAACAATCTCTATTCTCTTTCTAATGCCAGTAAAACCGTAGTGAAGGGATTGAAAGAACCTCTCACTATAAATGTGTTTTTTACAAAAAATCTCCCTGCCCCCTACAATGTCATCGAACCCTATCTTCGTGATATTTTAAAGGAATACGAGAGTTATTCCGGTCAGAATCTGAGTTATCGATTTAAAGATGTTTCTGCCCAAGAGGGAGATATCAGCCAGGAAGCGGATAGCAACCGGAAAGAAGCAGAGAGTTACGGTATTTATCCTATGAATGTTCAAAAATTGGAACAAGATGAAGCAAAAGTCATGCGTGCCTATATGGGAATGGTTTTGCTTCATGGTGATCTGGTCGAAAAAATCCCAGCTATTACTACTACAGAAGGTCTCGAATACAAGATTACCACTGCTATTATGAAGATGACCAATAAAGTCTCTGCTTTAGTAAAATTACCCGAAAAGATAAAGGTTTCCTTGGTTCTCTCTTCATCACTCTTCCAGGTTTCCCGAGTCGCTAATATAAAAGGACTGGACACCATCCGAACCACTGCACAGGAAGCTGTTGATCGATGTAAATCAAAGGCATATGGTCAACTTACCTATGAAATCATTGATCCATCCATGAATGAAGGAACTCCTGAACAACAGGCACTTGCTGATCGTTTTGGATTACAATGGCCCGATATTAGTACTCCTGAAGGTGTTTCTGTTCCAGCAGGAAAAGGTGTTGCTGCCATTCAATTGAAATATGGAAATAAAACAGTTGAACGCAGTATTCTCAACCGGAATATGGCTTTAACACAGAAAGGCCTTGAAGAACAATTTTCAATTATTGAAACCAAAGATATTGAAGCATTTGTAAATGATAATATCGATAACCTTATTGAAATCAATGAAAACATCGGGTATTTGGCTTCTAATAATACCTTGCTGCTTCAACCTGAATTGCCCGCAAAATTTGACGCAAATACTCCAAGACCTCCTAAGAAAGAAACATTGGATAATTTTAACAATATCGTAAGCAAACAATATTCATTTAAGACGTTCAAATTCGATAATGAAATTCCTGATACTTTTAATACTTTGATAATCGCTGGCGCCAAGCAAAACTTTACGGATTGGGAACTTTTTCAGATCGACCAATACTTAATGAAAGGAAAATCCCTTGCGATTTTTGTCGATGCTTTTAATGAAATACAGCCTCAAAATCAGCAGCAATTCCAGGATGCAGTTTATCTCCCGGTTAATACAGGACTTGAAAAACTACTTGATTATTATGGATTGAATGTTAAGAAATCTTATGTTTTGGATGAAAGCTGTTACGTCAACCGTGATCGTGGTGGTGATGAAATGAAAATATACTTTGTTCCCATCATTAAAAACGATAAAATTAATCATAATCTCTCTTTTATGGATAATTTGACTCAGATGTTGGTAATTAAAGCGTCACCTCTCGAATATAACAAGGATCGTATTAAGCAAAACGGTTTAAAACTGACAGAATTGATTTCTTCCTCCGATAAATCCTGGGAAATGGCTGGGAAAATCAATTTAATGCCCTTCCTTATCCAGCCTCCAACAAATGATAAAGAACGTGGATCCCGTCCCCTTGCATGTATTTTAGAAGGCGAATTTCCTTCCTATTTCGCTGATAAACAGATTCCACAGAAGCCTGAAAACAACCCCGTGAATGCCAATACCGGAACAGAAACTGGTCAGGATAAAAAGGATGTAAAAGATGAAGCTGCTAAACCTGCTGCTCCACAATCCACTGTTCAGGCCAAACAGGATTTTATTTCAAAAGGAAAACCCGGAAAGATATTTCTTATTGGTACTGCTCAGATTTTAAGAAATAATGGACTTGATGAAGAAGGTGCTTCTCCTAATGCAATCTTCCTGATGAATATTTTTGATTACCTCAACAATCGTACTGAAATAGCTGAAATGAGAGGAAAAAATCAAAAATTCAATGTTCTCGATGAGTCCAAACCCCTTACCAAGACCATTGTAAAAATTGTTAATATCGCCGGATTACCAGCGATGTTCATTTTATTTGGAATTATCGTATGGGTCCGCAGAAGTAGCAGGAGAAAGAAAATTCAGTCTATGTTCTCCCGTGATTCCAATAAATAGGAGATTAATATGAATTTTAAGAAAAAAGAACTCATAATACTTGGAATCATTATCGTTGTCCTATTTTCTTACCTCATTTTTAAATCTTCCGATAGAATGCATTATAAAGTCCCGACTATTGAAAAACTCAAAAGCGAAACCATTGAAAAGATCAGTATTCGTAAGGCAGATAATGAAATCATCCTGGTAAAAAAGAACAATAAATGGTTTATTGAACCGAAAAGTTATCCTACCGATATTGAACGAGTAAATAAGATGGTTGAAACAATTTCAAATTTTTCATTAAGCGATCTCGCTTCTCGTTCGAAGAATTACACACTTTATGAACTTGATAATGATAAAGGAATCCATGTTACCGCCTTTAGTAAAGATGGTGAAATCCGTTATTTTGAGGTTGGAAAAGCGGCCAACACCTACAGTCATACTTTTGTGAAACTTAAAGATGACGATAATATTTACTATGCTAGGGAATCGTTCCGTGATTTATTTGAAGCAAAAATGGATGATTTGCGGAATAAATCGGTGATGAAAGTAGATATCAATGAGGTCAGTGATATTGAAATCGAAAAAGACGGAACCAAAATGGTATTTGCTAAAAAAGCCGAATCTGCTCCTGCAGTAGATTCCAAGAATAAAAGCAAAGATACCACTCCTGTTTACGATTGGGTTCTCCCTGATGGCAAAAAAGGTGCTAAAAGTGTTATAGACGGTATTCTGGATCAGATTACCGAAGTCATTTGCCAGGAATATGTCGCTGAAAGCAATATTAGCACTGTTATTGCTCAGACACCTATTTTTACATTAAAGGTAAAAGGTAGGAAAGATTATACCCTGACTTTCTACCCAAAGGTCGGAAAATTACCCGGGGAACAAGATTCGGAAGAAAAGTATCCCGTTGTCTCATCTGAAAGTCCATATCCCTTCTACCTCGCTTCTTGGAAGGCAGAACAGATAATAAAGAATCCCGCGGATATGATCGAAAAACCCGCGGTTGCTAAAACTCCTACGCAAGCCGCCCCTTTAAAGAATCAATAATTGTAAAGAGAAATATAAAAACATCGATAAGTTTTTAAAGACTTATACGGTTAAGAAATTCACTCCTATGATAGATTAAATCTTTTCATGGGAGTGAATTTTCGTTTTAAAAATTGGAAAGGTTACATTATTGAATTAAATCGAGATTATATTAATTTTAATAGATACTGATTAAGAGTATCTTACAATCTTATACATTTACCCTTCTTTTTTTCAATTGAGATATTAATAACCCACCTATAACCAGTAATATTCCTGATAAAACACGTAAGGTGATTAATTCCCCCAGGAATAACCATGCAAAAACTGCTGTAAAAACAGGAAGTATGTTGCTAAACATACTTGCATTGGCAGCACCGATTTCACGAACTGCATAAGCGTACAATATATATGCTAATGTAGTTGGTAATAACGCCAGTAATAATAAAGAAATCATTACATCGGATGTTGGAATTACAGTCAATACGTGTTTCAAATCGACAATGAGGAATAATGGAATGAATCCTCCTAATCCCAGAAGATTCTGATAAGTTACCATCGTATACGGGGAATAATCTCTGGAAATTCGTTTCAAAATCATTGTGTAAACCACACCAACAGCAACCGCCATAAATAGCAATCCGAAACCCATGGGAGAGCCTGAAAGTGTAAAATCTTCTCTGATTATAACCAGTAATACTCCTATAAAAGCGATAATCAAACCCAATATAAAAAATCGGTTCATCTTTTCTTTAAATAAATAGTGAGCTCCTATTGGGGTGAATAGTGGAATCGTCGTAATAATTACGGATGCAACTGTAGGAGAAACTGTCTGCAAACCGAAACTTTCACAGATAAAATATAGAAATGGTTGTACAAATGCCAGCCAGAAAAAAAGATGAAAGTGCCCTTTTTTGATTGGTTGGATTTTTTTTAGATGTTTTCCAACGGCAAACATAATAGGCGTCGCAATCAAAAGGCGAAATGTAACCATCGTAATCGGATTGTATGCACGGTAAACGATTTTTATCCAGATGTATGAAATTCCCCAGAATCCCATAGCTATTAATAATCCAATATATACAAGTATCAAATTTCGTTTCATTCCCGAAGTCTCCGGTGAAGGTATTATCCTCTCTTTCTTAAATGGTGATTAGTCTATTCCAATAATGAATTGTATTATGTACGTTTTCTTACCATTGACAAGATAAGCAACATTATACCATGATTTCGGATGAAAGCAAAATAAAATGGACTTATCGCCCCCTAATTGCGATAAGATGGCGTTATACACTCGATATTTGAGTTACAATTGATAATTTGTGTGATTGAGAATTAAGAGGAAATTGGAGCCGCTGCAATAGCGGCTCACTATAATAATATAAAATATATTGATTCGAAGTTATAAATTTTTACTTATTTTCTTGAATGAAGAGATGCATATTTTCTGCGGCAATTTTTCCGTCACCCATTGCCAGAATAACAGTAGCGCCGCCACGAACGATGTCTCCGCCCGCAAACATTTCTGGAATGGATGTTTGCATGGTTTTTTCATTTACAACTACCGTTTTCCATTTAGTTACTTCTAATTGAGGCAGAGCTGCAGGAATGAGTGGGTTAGGAGAAGTTCCAATTCCTACCACCACGGTGTCCACATCGATTAGGTATTCGGAACCCGGTATTGGTTGAGGTCTTCTACGACCCGATTCATCCGGTTCGCCCAATCCCATCTTTTGAACTTTCATTTGTTTTACTCGTCCGTTAGCATCTCCGATATATTCAAGCGGATTATTAAGGTTGAGAAATTCTATTCCTTCTTCCTTTGCATGATGAATTTCTTCAATCCTCGCCGGCATTTCGGATTCTGAACGACGGTAGACGATCATAGCCCGTTCAGCTCCTAAACGTTTTGCTGTTCTTACCGAATCCATTGCCGTATTTCCACCCCCAATTACAGCTACATTTTTTCCTTTTACTATAGGGGTATCATATTCCGGGAATCTGAATGCCTTCATCAGGTTCACACGAGTCAGGTATTCGTTCGAGGAATAAATATTAATTAAATTTTCACCCGGAATTTTCATAAAAGTAGGTAATCCTGCGCCGCTTGCAATGAAAAATGCTCTATATCCTTGGTTTTTGAGTTCTTCAAATGTTGAAGTACGACCAACAATGAAATTCTTAACCATTTTAACTCCCATCCGTTCAAGGGAATTGATTTCAGTTCGAACGATTTCTTTTGGAAGACGAAACTCTGGAATACCATATACAAGAACTCCTCCGAACTCATGCAGGGCTTCGAATACCGTTACATCATAACCCAATTTAGCCATTTCTCCCGCTACTGTAAGACCCGCAGGGCCGGAACCAACAATAGCGACTTTAATATTATTATTTTTTGCCAGTTCGGGAATCGAAATATTCCCCGTTTTTCGTTCATAATCCGCTGAGAAACGTTCCAGTGCTCCAATTGCAACCGGGCGTTTTTTCATGCGATTATAAATACATTTGGATTCGCATTGTGATTCCTGGGGGCATACTCTTCCGCAAACTGCCGGAAGTGCGTTTGTACGTTTCAAAACTTTTGCAGCTTGTAAGAATTCACGTCGTTCAATTTCTTTAATGAACCCAGGGATATTTATATTAACAGGGCAACCTGAAATACATGTTGGAGTAGGACAATCCAGGCAACGAGATGCTTCTACTACAGCTTGTTCTTCTGAAAAACCTTCCGGGACTTCAAAAAAATCCTTATTTCGTACCTGAGGAGGTCTTTCCGGCATCTTTATACGTTCTTGTGAAGAACGATCTTTTGCACTGACTTTTTTTCTTAATTCTTCTCGCCACTCTGCATCTCTATCTTTTTTTAATTCATTATAATCGACAGGCATGATTCCTCCTTAATTCAGTGATTCCAGGTATTGTTTATATGCTGCTTCTTCATCCTGTTTATAAGCATTCAGACGTTTCAGCATTTCATCGAAATCCACTTTATGAGCATCGAACTCGGGGCCATCTACGCACACGAATTTTGTTTGTCCACCGACACTAATACGACATGCACCGCACATTCCGGTACCATCCACCATAATAGTATTCAAGCTCGCGATTGTATGAATATTATACTTTTGTGTGAGAAGGGCAACGAATTTCATCATAATGGCAGGTCCTATAGTAACAGCTAAATCTACTTTTTCACGATTTATTACTTCTTCCATTCCAGCTGTAACAAGGCCTTTTTTCCCATAGGAACCATCATCTGTCATGACAACGATTTCATCTGCAAAAACTCTCATTTCTTTTTCGAGAATGATAAGATCTTTGTTCCTCGCTGCAAGAACAACAATAAGTCGGTTACCGGCTTCTTTAAATGCTTTTGCAATAGGATAAAGGGGGGCTATTCCAACTCCTCCACCTGCAGCGATCACTGTTCCCACTTTCTCGATTTCTGTTGCCTTTCCTAATGGTCCAACCAGGTCGGTCACTAAATCACCCGGATTCATTGTACAAAGTTTGTGGGAGGAAACTCCAACTTTTTGAACGATTAATGTTATCGTTCCGTTTTTAGGATCCGCATCTGCTATTGTTAACGGAATACGTTCTCCTTTTTCACCTATTTTTACAATTACAAATTGTCCTGCTTTCCTGGATTTGGCTATTACCGGATTATCGAGGATCAACTTGACGACATTTTCAGATAACACCTCTTTTTCTAAAATCTTGTACATAAAAAGACCTCCGATTCATTGTTGGTATATGATCTATAATTAGTTGATGATTTTTGTTCATGCCTTAACCGGTTCAATCGATGTCGTTTTATAACCTGTTCTAGAGTATGGAGAAGTTTTATTGTAACACTTTTTTTATCGATTTACAATCTCTTTTTATGAAAGCGCTTAATTCTTATGGCAATTGATGTTCTCATTAATTTACTGAATAGTATTCTATAATCTACTTAAAACGAAAAAAATAAATCTCTATACACTCTTGATTAATCCCCTTCTTTTTATATCCGTTATAGAATTGCGATTTACCAAATAGTTTATTCTTCTTTAAATATTCTATCTCCTTGAATGGTCGAGGGGGACGAACCTTATAAAAAAAAAATGTAGAGGGGGGTTGACAAAAATGAGTTTTTCGATTATTCTATTACCTTCAATTGTGAATGCGGGAATAGCTCAGTGGTAGAGCGCAACCTTGCCAAGGTTGATGTCGCGGGTTCGAATCCCGTTTCCCGCTCCATCTATGGTGGCGGCGTAGCTAAGTGGTAAGGCAGCGGTCTGCAAAATCGCTATTCATCGGTTCGAATCCGGTCGCCGCCTTAAATTATTTTCAAAGTTTTTCATCCCACCCAAAAATTTCAAAACACTAATACTTTAATTATTGCATATTAAGTATTTTGCCAATGAAGTATTCACACGGGCACAACGGATTTGCTTTTCTTCTGAATCCCAATTAAGGAAATGGTATTGTTTCTCTCGTTTTGATCCCATAAGCTGTACTCGAGTATCGTTTTCGATAAATTTTTCAATTTCTTCCAAAATTTCTTCCGGTGCGTAAAAGGTTTCTATAATGCAGTGATTGCTAAAATATGTACCTTTTTTAATTCGTTCGGCAGCAATTTCAAATTTAGCCAAAGTATCAAATTTCTCTAACCACACCTTTTCATTTTTTAATAATTCCATTACAAGTTTCTGTATTGATTCGAGAAATAAATCATAACGGGTATCTTTTAATGATGCCGCAGGTGGCAATATAATTTCATTTATCCGGTTCACAATTGTTTCGGCTAACTTATCTCCAAGTACCTTATAAGCAAGCTTCATACTGTTTTTTAATATTGTATCCATTGCTGTACCCAGCATTGCGAATTTGCATGAATCGATTCTCTTTTCTTTTCCGATAGGGAAATGATAGTATAGAGTAAATATGTGTGGATATTCTCTGATAAAATCCCTTAATTTCTTCCAGGATAATGGAATATCTGATGTTCCGAGACTTCCATATTCATCGTATTCCAGAGGTTGGGTTATCCCACTATATAATGTCGATCCAATTAGTGGAACAAGAGTATGAATTTTTATTACAACCAGGCTTCCGCACAACATTTTGGTTCGTAAAGCATATGATAGAAGTTCTTTAATATCCTCAACCGTTTCTCCTGGGATTCCTACTATGAATGAAAGACTAAAACGCAGATTTAATTTTTTTAAAGCCAGTATCAGATCATCGAAACCCGTTAAATCGAGACGCTTATTCAACATTTGCTGCATTCGAGGTGTTACTGCTTCAATACCAAGAAAAATTTCGTTGCACCCTGCTTCTTTCATTTTTTTGAGTAGGGCTTCATCTATCGTATCGAATCGTGCATGACATTTCCAGGTCAAATCCGGCATACAGGCTTTAATTTCATTGCAAAGAGATTCGATGTAAGGTCTGTGAAATGTAAGTATATCGTGGTTGAAAATAATGCGTTGATCTCCCCATCGATTGCGGGTATACACTATTTCCTTCATTATCCGATCAATTGATTTGAGACGGTGTTTTCGTTTAAAAAAATGGGAAGTTGAACAGAATATACAATCAAATGTGCATCCTCTCCCTGTTTCGATAGATATTCCATTATAATCGCCAAAGGAATAAGTAAGATTGGAATTATTTTGAATTGGGCAGAAATCATATGCAGGTAATGGGAGTTTATCCAGATTTTCTACAGGAAGAGGCCAACCTGTATCTACAAATTCTGAATTTTGACTCTTGAATACTAGGCCTTCTATTTTAAAATCTTGAATTTTATTATAATGAATCGATTTCAGGGTAGGGGATTGAGTATCTCCTATAATAGAATAGAGAGAATTTATAAAACGCGGAAAGGAGATATCCGCTTCCCCCCTAATAATAAAATCAACAGAGGGGAAAGCGGATAGGACTTCCTTTGCACAAAATGAGACCCCCGGTCCTCCCAATACCGTGATTATATCTCCGGATAATTCTTTAATCCTTCGACATATTTCCACAGCAATGGGGAGATTGTTAGCCATCGTTGATAACCCTAGAAGAAAAAATTCTGAGTTCAAAATTTTTTGAACGATTCGATCAATTGTAATTTCACATTCTTGATCGAATAGGTAATTAAATTCTACAAGATCAACGATTTCAACTGGAATATGTTCGTTTAATAAGCAACCGGCGAGTTGTAATACACCAAGACAATTTAATAGTGGGACAGGTTCGGAAAATGAGATCTGGTGAACAGCCGCCAGTTTAACGAAAAAAGAGCGGGGATGAGAATTAGAGATGGACTACCACCTTGGGTCTAGTCCGACCCGGTTTAATAAACCTTCGGGAAGTTCTTTCACCTTAATTTCACTAAGTTCATTTACATTGATACGTCGCAGATTGTCGATTTGTTCCTGGTTCCAAGAAATGTAACCCTGGGTGCGAACGAAATTTTCAATGTTGTTTTGTTGTACTGCCTCATGGAAATCAGCGCGGAAATCCTGGTTAAAAACCAATTTGGCTAAAAAATCATGTAAGTCTGACATTTTTCCTCCTTTTTTGCGTGTTCTTTGTGAAAGAAATATTGACATAATATTTCCTGGTAACATTATTATCAAAAGAAATTAGAATTGTCAAGAAAAAAGTAAAAATTTTTTAGGTAAAATTTTCGGTAAAAAATATTTGTACTTAAACTAAAAATTTTTTTACCATTTTAACGAATTGAAATTGACAAATGACACTCAAAATGATTAAAATTAGAACTATTATGAAATTAAACTGGATAAAAATATCCAGAAAGGAGATCATCTATGATCGAAATACCGGGCTATCATGTAGAAAAAAGCATCTATGAAAGTCCCCGTTCCGCTATTTATAAAGGATGGAAATTAGCCGATAATAAACCGGTAATATTTAAGACTCTCAAAAATCGTTATCCCGGTAATGAAGAAATAGCCAGATTACTTTATGAGTATGATTTATTACAGAGATTGGATTTCCCGGAAGCTCCTGTTTTGATAGGGCTTGAATTGTATTCCAATATTCCCGTAATTGTAATGGAGGATTTTGGCGGTGAATCTCTTGAAAAATTAATTGATATTAAAACGTTTACTATTGAAGAAAGTCTTGAAATTGCAATAGAAATTACCAGGCAATTGGAAGGAATTCATAATGCCCATATTATTCATAAAGACATTGTTCCTTCAAATATCTTGTATAATACTATTTCACGGCAATTGATGATTATTGATTTTGGGATATCAACCCGTTTCTCGCGAGAGGATCTGACTGTTTCGATTCTATCTCATCTCGAAGGTACACTATCTTACATTTCACCAGAGCAAACTGGACGTATGAATCGCCCATTGGATTATCGTACTGATTTTTATTCGTTGGGAATGACATGTTATAAATTATTTTCAGGAACACTCCCATTCACTGGTGAGGACCCATTGGAAATTATACATTGTCATATCGCCAGTATTCCTAAACCATTACACGAACTAAATCCCCGAATTCCAAGAGTACTTTCCGATATTGTTATGAAACTTATTTCAAAGGCTTCGGAAGACCGGTATCAGAGTACTTTCGGTATTATAAATGATTTATCCTTGTGTCTGGATTATTTAAAACGGGGAACGTCGATTAGCTTTGGTATTGGAAAAGAGGATATCCCTGGAAAATTCAGGGTTTCAGAAAAACTGTACGGAAGAGAAGAAGAGATTGATTATCTAATTGAAATTTTCGAGAAAGTTGGGAACGGAAAAAAAGAAATGATTCTTTGCAAAGGTTTTCCTGGAATTGGAAAATCAGTTTTAATTAATGAAATACATAGACCCGTAATTGAAAACAGGGCTTATTTCTGTAGAGGAAAATACGATCAATATAGTAAGACAATTCCATATAAAGGGCTTATAGATGCGTTCAGGGAGTTGGCTGCCCAGGTATTATCCGAGACTGAAGATCGTCTCGAAACCATGAAAAGGGAAATTTTAAAAGCAGTAGGAAGCAATGGCCAGGTTATAATTGATATAATTAAAGAGGTTGAATTTATCATCGGGAAACAACCACAGGTACAGAAATTACCCCCTATTGAAGCTCAAAATAGATTTAACCTCGTTTTTCAAAATTTTCTAAAAGTATTTGCACGCAAAGATCATCCTTTGGTGGTTTTTCTCGATGACCTTCAATGGGTAGATAGTGCCAGTCTTGATTTAATCCATACCCTTCTTGATGACCATGATTTGACTTTTTTTCTGTTTATAGGTGCGTTTCGAGATAATGAAATTAATCATGAGCATCCTTTTTCATTGATGTTAGATAAATTAAAAAAATCCGGGTTTCGTTGGCATACAATACCTTTGGGACCTCTCGATGAATATCAAGTGACCCATATGGTTTCTGATACATTCTATTGTAATACTGATAAGTGTCGCGATCTTGCCCGACTTTTACTTCAAAAAACAGGTGGTAATCCTTTTTTTCTGAAAGAGTACCTGAAAACACTTTACGATAACAGGCTTATCGAGTTTGTTTATTCAGAAGGGGTTCCCCATTGGACATGGGATATTAATAAGATTCGTTTAGCAGGTATTACCGATAATGTAGTAGAGTTAATGGCTCAAAAAATAAAAAAGCTTTCCCAAAATACATTAAATGCCTTAAAAATTGCCTGTTGTATGGGAATAAAAGTGTCTTTACCCCTTCTTGCTGCCGTCAATAAAGCCACTGTTCCCAATACTGTGGATGTATTGCAGGAAGCCATAGACGAAGGTATACTTATTTCTTTTGAAAATAGCCTCAAATTTGTTCACGATCGCGTATGGGATGCATGTTATTCACTTCTCGATGAAAAGGAAAGAATAGGGCTTCATTACTCTATCGGTAAATACATGATCGAAGAGGGAAAGAAAGCCAATATAGACGAATTTATTTTCGTAATTGCCGAACAATGGAATCATGCAAAAGACTTACTAAATGAAGAGGAACGGAGAATTTTGCTTGAGATTGATTATAAAGCCGGGCATAAATCCAGGATATCTTCTGCATATAATGCTGCAACCGAGTTTTTTCGCCATGGGGGTGGATTTTTATCTCTCGATTCTTGGAAAACCGATTATAAATTTACATTAGCTTATTATACAGAGTGGTCTCAAGCCGAATATCTCGCTCGAAATATGAAAGAAGCCGAAGCATTATTCGATTTGATTCTTGATAA
The DNA here is from genome assembly GCA_021817755.1 of Acidobacteriota bacterium. Lineage (GTDB taxonomy): Bacteria > Acidobacteriota > Aminicenantia > UBA2199 > UBA2199 > JAKAGC01. The sequence continues at coordinate 12,969 of JAKAGC010000007.1, forward strand.
GGCTGTCGACATGATGGAAAAGGTCAAAATTAACTCCATTCAGATCGATCATTATATCGCCCAAACTCAATTCAAAAAAGCCCTGGATGTTGGCGTTAAAACCCTTAATGAATTAGGGATATCCATTTCTAAAAATCCTGGGAAAATTCCCGTATTATATGAATTATTAAAAGCGAAAATTTTATCAGGGAAACGTAAAATCTCAGATCTGGAAAACCAGGAAGAGATGAAAAATGAAAAGATTCAGGCTGCAATGGATATAATGGAAAAATGTATTCCTGCTTCTATTATCGTAGCCCCCAACTTTGTTCCCATTTTTTCCATGAAAATGGTCAACTTGACTTTCAAGTATGGAATATCACCCAAATCAGCTTTTGGATATGTCATGTACGGTGTTATATTATCAGGCATTCTTGGAGATATTACCAATGGGTATGAATTCGGAAAATTATCTGTAAAAATTGCTGAACGGTATAACTTTGAAATTATTCAATCACGTATTTATTTTATTTTTGGCTATATGATAATGCATTTAAAAAGGCATTTCATGGATATTGAAAATTACTTTATGAAAGTTAGAGAGTGTGGATCTGCGACAGGGGATTTCCTTTATCTCGCTTATGCTTATTTTAATTTTGGATATATACTTCTTTTTTCAGGAGAAAACCTCGATTCCATAAAGATCAATTTTTTTCAGAAATATCAAAACTCGATGCTTCGCTTAAATCAACCTCATACCACTGATTATTTTAATTTATGGTACCAGGCCATATTAAATTTATCCGGGGAATCCGAAGACCGGCTTATACTTAAAGGAGAGGCTTTTAATGAAATAGACATGATCCCTCGCTTCCAGGAAACCAAGGATGAAGCAGGGATTGCACAATATTATTTGATAAAACAGGTATTATATTTTTTCGCCGGAGATTATGAAGCAGGTCTTGATTATTCTCGTAAAATAGAAAAATTAATGCCCAATTTATTGGGAATGTCTATTATCCAGATTTCTTATTTTTTTTATGGATTGATACTCGCTGCACTTTGTTCTACTACCGATAAGGTAAAAAGTAATCATTACATTGGAAAATTGGTCTCTATACGTAAAAAATATAAAAAATGGGGCCAATACAATAAACATAATTATTTAAATAAATACCTCCTTCTATCTGCTGAAATTTCCCGGCTAAAAGGAAAGGAATTGGGTGAAACCATTAAATTATACTCTGAATCCATTAAAGTGGCTCACCGCAGCCATTTGATACATGAAGAGGCAATGGCTTGTGAATTAATGGCCAGGTTCCTTCTTTCTAAGGATCAGGAAAAAATAGCATCCTTGTATATGAGTGAAGCTCATTATTGTTATAAGCGTTGGGGTGGGAATGCCAGGGCAAAGTTTCTCGAAACAACTTACCCCCATCTAGTCGATGTGAAACGTGTACGCTATCGTATGAACAGCGCAGATGAAATAACAGTTTCAGAAAATGATGCATCTAATCGTTTCCTCGACCTTGATACAATATTAAAAGCATCCAATACAATTTCCAGCGAAATTAAACTGGATGAACTTTTGAAAAAGATGATGCATATCGCTATTGAAAATGCCGGTGCTCAAAAGGGATATTTCCTTTTGAGTCAAAGTGGAAACTGGTTTATTGAAGCAGAAGGCTCTATCGATCATGAAGATTCTAAAATTCTTCAGAGTATTCCTTTATATTATGGAAAAGATGAGCACTCTTTACCTCGATTATCTATAACCATTATGAAATATGTAGAACGCACAAAGGAAACTGTGGTCCTTCATGATGCCTTACATAAAGGAAGTTTTACCCAGGACGACTATATAAAAACGCAGCGTCCCAAATCAGTACTATGTATGCCTTTTTTAAACCAGGGACAACTCGCTGGTATTCTTTACATGGAAAACAATCTGACCACAGGTGTATTTACACAGGAAAGACTCGGGGTACTCAGTACACTTTCGTCACAGATGGCTATCTCCATTGAAAATGCTCGTATGTATAAATATCTGGATGAATTGAATAAAAACCTCGAACAGAAAGTATTTGAACGAACTCACGAATTAAGAGAAAAAAATGAAATGATCCTCGATAGTATCCGTTATTCAAAGCGGATACAAAATGCCATTATGCCATTGGAAGGAAGGTTGAAAGATGCTTTTCCACAACACTTCATCCTATTCCTGCCCCGCGATATCGTTTCTGGGGATTTTCACTGGTATACCGAAATCGATCATAAACACTATCTCGCTGTGGGCGATTGTACCGGGCACGGTGTACCCGGAGCCCTATTAGCAATGATGGGAAATATTTTTCTGAATGAAATAATTATTACAAGACGTATTCTTTCTCCTGCGCGGATACTCGAGGAACTCCATCGAAAAGTACGAACTCATTTGAAACAGGATGAAAAAGAAGCCGAAACAATGGATGGTATGGATGTTTGTTTATGCTCCATCGAAAAAGAAAGTGGGAAACTTGTATTTGCCGGAGCACGCCGCCCCCTGTATGTAGTTATTACTGAAAAAATCAATGGAAAGGAGAGTAAATCAAGATTGATCGAGATTAGAGGGGACAGGAAATCCATTGGTGGGAGACAAAAAGAAAGCAATCGTATTTATTCCAATCATGAATTTGATATCCGAAAAGGCGATATGGTATACCTTACATCCGATGGATTTATCGATCAACCCGATCCCGACATAAAAAAATACGGTTCCAAACGTTTAAAAGCATTTTTAACCATGATCGCTTCATTTTCCTCAGATCAGCAGAAACGTTATATCGTTGAGGAGCTTGGAATTTATAGAGATTCGGAGAAACAAAGGGATGATATTACCATTTTTGGGGTAAGAATATAAATGGAAGATATATATTTTCTTCATCCCCCAACAAATTTTTTAAAAGATAAATTTCCTCTTTCAGGAGTTTTTCCAGCCGAATCCGCAGCAACCGATTATTTCCTTCATGCTCCTGTTGGTATTTCTGCACTAATTCACAGGTTGAGGCAAAATGGATTCAATGTTGGATTTTTAAATATTGCTCGTCTTTTTTATGATACCATTCGTCAAGGCAAATCTTTTTCCCTCGATTCTATTCTGAAGGGAATCTCTGCACCCGCAATTGGAATAGATCTCCATTGGGCAGTACATTCTTCTGGGGCTATCGAATTAGCAAGAGCCCTAAAAAAGTTTTATCCCCAAACCTTTATATTCCTTGGAGGACTAACATCCACTTATTTTTATCGTGAAATTCTTCAGGATTATCCTTTCATAGATGCTGTTGTTCTTGGCGAGGCTGATGAATCGATTATTCCTCTTGTAAATGCATTGAGAACCAATACTTCTCTTGAAACCGTTCCCAATCTTGCTTACCGGAATTTTTTAGGAAAAGGAAAACAAGATGATATCCAGTTAAATCGGATTGTGCTCCCTTCCAGTTGGGAGAATAATCGGTTTCCTGTAATCGATACCCAGATGTCCTGTGCATATATCGCCATAAAAGGGTGCAAATTTGATTGTCCTTTTTGTGGTGGGTCCGCCACCAGTTACCGTGAATTTTTTTCCCGGAAAGAACCCGTATTTTTATCTCCCGATCGTCTAGTTGATGAAATTATTGCTTTTGATGAACAAGGTGTTGAAACACTATTCCTCGCCGGTGATATTCGTATGATGGGTCCCCATTATGTCGATGCTTTTTTCTCACGATTGAAGGAATTACAAAATAGAAAACTAACCATTCGAATCCAGGAGGAATTATTTTATCCAGCCCATTCCCGATACCTTGATCGATGGAAACAGGCCCAGATCAATTGCTCATTTATATTTACTCCTGAATCTGCCGATTACTCCGTTCGTAAGCGGCTCGGTAAAACTTACTCCGATGAAGTCCTATTCAATATGGTTAAAAATTTTAGCCATATGGAGTTACCCCTTGTACTATGTTTTTTATATGCACTCCCCGGACAGGATCAGGCAAGTATTCATTCTACTATGGATTTTATACACCAATCCATACAATACCCGCATATTGATTATGTTATCGAACCAATGCTTTTTATTGATCCTGGTTCTCCCATATTTGAGAACCCCCAAAAATGGGGATATCATATTGATTTCCACACCTTAAAAGATATAAAATTTCATCTTGAGAAACCCCATTGGTCTCAAACCATTGGGTATCATACCGATTCGCTCTCAAAAGAAGAGATGATCGAAATGATATTTTATACCGCTCAATATTCCGATCGTATCAGGATGGAACAAAACCCTGAACTTTCATCTCTTTACCTGCTGAATTATCAGAACAGCCAAAAAAATAGGGAATTAATAAATCTTATAAACACTTCTCCACAAATGACTGATAAAGAAATTGAACGATTTATTTCCCAACAATTCCCTCCATATTTACTCCTCGATAATTATATTCGAAAAACTCAAATACCCCAGCAATTTACAAATCAAATGGGCGGTTATTTTAGCGCTTTCCCATATCTCAATTACATACTTCTTTATATCTTAAAAGTTTCTCCCTCTTCAATTTTGGAGTGTTTTTTTAACGGATTCCGTGAAATAAATAATTTAAAAGAGGAAACAGATCGTACTCAGGATCATTTTGAACAAATTCAGGGAGCCCCAATAGCATTTAAAAAAGAAATAGGCAGATTACTTTCCGAGATAGCCCTCTCACCCAATATTGTTGATTTCATCCAGAATCTCATCGATTTTGAATGGATAAATTACTGTTCAGAGAATATCAGGTCCGTAAATCAGAAAAAGAATATTGAGAACAATTTAGAGGAAGTTCAAAAACATCCCGATGATTTCTCAAAAGATTTTTCAAAACTAATATTTCTGAAAAATAAAAATGTAAGTTTTAAACAATTTTTATATAATTTTGATACAATCCAATGGAAAAATTTTTCCTTTTCTCAAATTAGAAGTGAAGAAACATCGTATGTCTATTTTTTAAATCAAGGATATCATAAGACCATATCCTCTACTTTAAAGGATTTGGCCGTCCGATGCGGTACCGGACGAAGTGTTGCTGAGTTAATTGAAACCATCAATACCCATCACTCGGAAAATCAATTTATAACTGCTATCAATCTCGGAAATATGTTATCTCAAGGTATTCTTATGCAAGCAGAATCTTCTGATGAAGAGACAGCCGGAATACCCATTGAGAATTTTCCTCCTGCAGAGGTTTTATTTATTGTACCCCCAGGAATCAATACTCAGATTCCCTCACTCGGAGTTCATCTTTTGCAGGCTCAATGCAAACGTAACAATATACGTGCTCACATTTTTTATGCCAATATTCATTTTTCCGATTTTATAGGTGCAGATTTTTATAACAATATCGTCGACCTCGATCAAACCATTTTTATTGCTGAACGTTTATTTGCATCTGTTGCGTTTCAATTACCCTTTCTTGGAAAAAATGTTCATCGTTTGATAGACCCACAATTTATTCCCGATCATCTAT
>JAKAGC010000480.1 GCA_021817755.1 Acidobacteriota bacterium
AAAACACATGTATTGGTTTTTTATGAAAAAAATTTTTATACAATTTTTTATATGACTTTTTCTGGTGAATTTAATTCCGATTATGATATAATATTCTCTCATGGATGAGAGTACAAAAATTCGAAACCTGGTAAAAAACGCCAATAAGTTTGAAGACATGCAATTCAGACTGTTATTGGAGGACCTGATTAAACAGGGTGGCAGAGAAGCTGAGCAAGTAACCAGTGAACTTGCTCTATCAGATTCCATCATGGAAAATGTGCGGATTAATTTAATTCGTTCAATGGGATATGTAACGAGTACTATCTTTCTTATTACTCTGCAAAAAATACTTGAAAGTGATGAAGGTCTCCGGTTAAGAAAAGCCGCAATTATTTCTATTTCCAAATTTAATGATAAGCGTGCTTTAAATATGCTTAATAATGCGTTAAAGCGTATTAATAATCCAATATTACAAGACAGTATCAGTACTGAAATAAGCCGTATTAAGAAGGATAATCCTATCCTTAGCCTTATGCCGAAATTTCTTAATGGCGTGAATGATCCGAAGACTTTCCGAACCACTCTGGAAATTTTAAAACAGATTCTTAATCCTTCAGATGCCCAGGTTTTTATTTATCATTTAAATAGTGAAACGCCATTTGTAGGTGATGGCGCATTTGAGGTTTTATGTTGGCGTGGTGATGAATCGGTAAAGTTTTCCATTTTTGATTTTTTCAGGAAGAAGTTAAAACTCATCGATTGTAGTGCTGAAGGTCAATGTTATAGTTTGCAGGATTTATTGGGGAAAATGGAGAAGTTTGTAACCCGGAACTCCGATACCATCAATTTTATTCTTAAGGAATTGAAAGATATCTATAAAGTTACCAAGGACCCTGCTGTAAAAGATATTTTGGTTAATATTTTCAGTTCTAGTCATAAACGGGAAGTACTTTCTTCATTGGAAGACATTTACAATAATGAACCGGAACGGCAGGAGACTGTTATTCAAAAATTGTGTGGGAATGAGGAAGCAACTTTTATTCTGATTTATAAATTCAAGAATGATCCGGAAAATAAGGAAAACATTCTTAATGGTTTGTTAACAACCCAGTCTGGGGCCAATTTTATAATAGAGAATTTTGATTCATTTGAGGAACGGTATAAAAAGTTTGCGCTTGATCATATAGATGATTCCAATTATCGTTTTTTCAAACCGTTAATTGAGAGGTTTTTATATTCCAAGGATTTCGGTGAGAAAAAATTTGCTTTGGATATTATCAGGAAGAATCAGGATTCCCGGTATCAATCCATTTTATTTTCATCAGAGCATGAAAATGATTTTATTCGGATGCAGCAGGATTATGTTGATACGATCGCTTCCATATTTTTTGTGCAGGCTTTCAAGTTTTTTGTAAATCGAGTGCCCAATCATGAATTGGCACCAAACTTAATGAGGCGGTATTTTTCGCAAAAGAATGCCTTTATTAATGCGGAACCTATTCTCACATTTGATGAATCATATGATTTGATTAATTTTGCTGAGAAGTTAGTAAAGCAAAACAATAGAGATTTGATTTTAGATGTTCTGGAGATATTTTATACCATTCGGACATTTGATTACCGAACGTATTCAAAGATTTTGGATTGTCTCGAGAAGATTAAAGAGTTAAGGGGAGCCCGTATTACCAATGAAGAAAAGGGGATGTTGAATAAAGTTAAGGCTAATATGTTGAATATTAGTGGTGATTTGAAACTCATCGATAACGGTAATACCAATATTTCGCATTTCATAGATAAAGCGTTTCCTGATTATGATTTGCTTGAATATATTATCAAGAGTCATTATCTTTCTTTTTTTGTTAATAGGCAGAAGATTTTCGAGAGAATTCGTAGGGTTTTTAAATTAACCAATGATATAGATGCGTTTGATGCTATCAAGTATTTTCTTAGACGGTCTGATTTCACTCCATATTTTAAAGAAGAGATTACGCAGTGTACTAAATCCACCAATTATTTATTAAAGGATGATGCGGATAAATTGATTGCTAATTTACCCAATCCCTTACGTATTGTGTTGCGTTTCGAGGGTGATCGGAGAGTGTTTTATTCCGGGTTGGAGAATCAGTTTAATGAAGTTTTTCCTGAAGTAGAAGTCACTCGAAATGTTGAAATTTTACCTACTGATATACTTGTCGCAGACACGAAATCTATTGAGGCATTGGCATCTGAGAACAGGTTAGGGACTAAGAAATTATTCGTTTTATTAAAAGATAGAGATGAATTTGTATCCATACGAGATTTGAATCCCAAGGTATTTCCGCAGCCTTTGAGTTTTTACAAGATAGTAAAGGCCATATTGCCTGAATTTTTCCCGGTTGGGGATAAGACTTCATCTGTTTCCACTTCATCTTCTACTGATCGGTAATAATATTTCTCATTAATTTATTCCATTCCATTTTTAATAAATAACAACTATAAATTCTCAAAATATATTAAAGCTTAGTGGGGAGGACTGCGTCCTCTTATATTAATTAAATAGTCAAAAGTTTTTTAAGGTCCAGGGGGGAGGACTGCATCCTCTTTTATAATTGAAATAGTGAAAAGTTTTTTAGGGGTCCAGTGGGGAGGACTGCGTCCTCATTTATTAATAAAATAGTCAAAAGTTTTTTAGAGGTCCAGTGGGGAGGACTGCGTCCTCTTTTATCAATTAAATAGTTAAAAGTTTTTTAGGGGTCCAGGGGGCGATTTTTCAAAAAAGCCCCCTGGTAGTTGAAAGGAAATAAATTAAATAAAATTATTGTGAGTTTGAGTTGACGACGCAGAGACCGACGTGGGTACCGTATTGGTTCCCGACTCGGGCGTTATTTACGATAGTTCGATCCCAGATATAGAGGTGTATCGCGTAACCGCAGGGAGTAGTCGTACTGGGAGCAGTAAGAGTGAAAGGCATATCTGTTCGACCTGGAGCGGGGACAGTAGAGATTGACTCATAGGAAGGGGAGATCAGTGGTTCTTCAACTCCGTCAGTCGGTTCAAGGTGTAGAGAATATTGTAAGAAGTGTGTATCCGTAGCTGTAAATCTTCCAGTAGTCGTTACAGTTGAAGTATCCAGGCGGAGGTGCATGCAGTTGCCTTCGTCGAGTGAGAGGAGGCCTGCTGGGGGAGTGTTATCGATCATAATTTTAATAATGTCGCTGGCGACGTGGTTGGCTGGGACATCGAGGGAAGCAGAGGCCCCTGTTTTTTTCATAAGCATACGGATTTCGTACAGGCCGTCACCATCTGCTACAGGAGTTAGCCAGTCGGCAACGATGCATCCTCCGCATCTATCGCTGCTTTCAACAAGCCATTGAGCTGACGGGTTATCTTCATAAGTAAAGTAGCCGCCGTCATTAATAACCGGTTGAACTTTCATTTTGGGGATAATTCCGTCCCAGTAGCTGATATGGACGTTGAAATTATTTGTAATATCTTGCCATCTGCCGGTAGGTGAGGCAGCGTCGTATTTCCGGTATTGAATTTTATATCTCAGTTTTTTGGATGGATCAGGGGTACCCCCAACCAGGTAATCCGGTGCGTTGAGGATTCGTCCTCCGATAGAAATCCAGCCGCCGAAAGGGCTTTCGTAGACAAGGGAGCCGATGTTTGCATAGCCGTCTCCGATGGTACTTGGGGTTAGGGTTTGGGAATTACCCGAAATGCAATCCACTGCAACTCCGCCGATCAAGCGGATGGAGGGAATTTGGACCAGTGTTCCGCCTGTTTTTCCAGGTTTGATCTGAACCAGGGTGTCTATTTTATTTCCCCAGTGGCTGATTGTGTCGGGTTTTTTCGGGTCCGGTGGAACATCCCAGGAAAGTCTTGCGCGGATTTTGATTAATTTGGGATATTCGCAAGTTGAGCGGTAGGCGGAGAAATCATAGGGCAGTTTTACCATATATTGTAAACCTTCGTCCGGGATAGATGGAATATCGTGAACTTTAACATCCGCTGTACCCAGGTATTTCCATTGGCACATCGCTTTTGGTGAATCTTTCACATAAGCCCAGAATCCCACATATTCTTTACTTCCTTTCGAGCACAGGTCACCCATGTAGCCATAGCGTTTTTTAATATGGATAGTCGCTCGAAGCGTTTCAAGGTCAAAAGCCGTATCCAGTCCCACGCAAGTCAGTTCTTCGAAGCTTGTATTATATTCCATGGAAAGGATCAATTCCGCCACCGATACATAGGCGCTCAGGTCTTTTGCTTTAATAAATTTCTTTTTCAGGTCCGGTTTTTCCTTTAATTGATATGCCATATCATAGGTTGCTTTGTATTCGATACGTTGCATTGGGATATCGTAAGGTTT
>JAKAGC010000481.1 GCA_021817755.1 Acidobacteriota bacterium
CCTACCAATCTTAAATTACCTTTCGATAATCCCCCTATCTTCGGAATACATGGAAAGAGCGACGTGCACTCTTTCCACCTTTCCCCTACAGATACCCAAAAGATTCGTACTCTCGCCAAAGATGAAGGATGTACTCTTTTCATCCTGTTCCTTTCTATTTTTAATATCTTCTTATCCAAAATAAGCGAACAAAATGATATTGTCGTCGGAACTGCTGTTGCCGGACGAAGACATCAAAACCTCGAAAACATCATCGGAATCTTTGTCAATACTCTCGCTCTTCGGAATTATCCCACCGAAAACAAATTGTATATCGATTTCTTGAGAGAGGTCAAAAAAAGAACTCTCGATGCCTTCGATAACCAGGATTATCAGTTTGAAAATCTTGTGGAAAATGTCATTAAAAACAGAACCCTCGATACAAACCCCTTATTTGATGTGCTTTACTCTTTTACTCCCCGGGAAGAACAAAACTTCGCCTCACAAGGACAAGGAGATTTTCCATCCGGTTTGAAATTCAACGTAATCCACGATGAAAACACACCTGCTAAATTTCCAATGCTGTTCATCGGAAGCGAATCCGAAGACAAAATATCCCTTCACCTCGAATACGATACACAACTCTTTAATAGTAAGACAATCGATAAATTCGAGACTTATTTCAATGAGATTCTGGCCTTTATTCTCGACAACCCGTTCATTTCTTTAAGCAATATCACCATTACTCACGGACTCGATAATGCCGCAGCAAACGTCTATGAACAGGATCAATTAAATTTTGATTTTTAGGAGTAATACCCATGCTGGAAAATAACAATTCCCATAAATACACCATTGCCGCCGGTCAAAACGTTCAACAACGTGAATACTGGATGAGTAAATTATCCGGTGACCTCGTGAAAAGTACTTTCAATTATGACTTCCCCAAAGATAATAAAAAACAACCCCAACTCACTGCCGAAAGATTCAATTTTCCCGACCAAACCTCTTCACTTTTAATGAACCTCAGTACCCGCAACGATGCCAAATTACATATGATCCTAACCACCGGTCTGTTTATTCTTTTAAGCAAATATACAGGTAACCAGGATATCCTTATCGGTTCACCCATTTTAAAGCAAGAAAACCAAAAAGATTATATCAATACAATCCTTGTTTTTAAGAATAGCGTCAATGATGAAAACAGCTTTAAACAACTCTTGCTCCAGTTGCGCGAAACCATTATCGATGCCAATAAAAACCAAAATTATCCTATCGAACGCTTATCTCAACGGTTAAATCTCTCCATCAGCGAAAATGAATTCCCCTTCTTTAATGTCGCCACGTGGCTCGACAATCTCTATGATAAAACATTCCTTACCCCTATTCCTGTTGATATCGCCTTCGGATTTGTTAGAAACGGGGAATCCATAGCCGGGGAAATCATATATAACTCCCTGTTATACACTCCTCAAACAATAAAACAACTCACCACACATTTTATTAACCTCATCCATAATGCCCTTCAAAATATGGACCTCCCAATATCCCATCTTCCACTTATGACACCCGAAGAACATAAACATATACTTCATGATTTCAACCAAACCCAATCCCCCTATCCCTCGGAAACAACCGCAACCCGGTTGTTTGTTGAAACTGTTTCAAAATTTCCTGAAAATATTGCAATAATAGGCCAATCCGTTCTTAGTTCCCAATCCCGAATCTCTACCCCCAATAATATCTCCCTCACATACACCCAATTATACAACCAATCTCAACAGTTGGCTTATCGATTAAACCAAAACGGTTGCGGTGAAGGGTCCATTATTGCCATCATGATCGAACCTTCTATCGAAATGATCACCGGATTACTCGGAATATGGCTAACCCATGCCGCTTATTTACCCATTGATCCCAGCACTCCTCCCCATCGCATTCAATTCATGCTAAAAGACTCCGCAGCCGCTATACTCATTACCACTCATTCTATAATGGAAAACATCCCGTTAACCTTCGATACCCCTGCTCTCTTTATCGATTCTCCTAACAGTTTTTCAAACGCTTCAAGTCCGGACCTACCTTCCCTCACTTCTTATCTTTCCTCAAACAATGAAAACCCCACCAATCCTGCATACATCATCTACACATCCGGTACTACCGGAATTCCAAAAGGAGTTATCACTACTCACCATAATCTCGTTGCCTATCTCCATGCCTTTTGGGGTGAATTTCCCATCCATTCCAATGATATTGCCATTCAGTTGACCACCTATACATTCGATTTATTTGTAGAAGAAGTTTTTCCCCTTTTACTCCGTGGAGGAAAAGTGTTTATTCCCACCAAAGATAACATACGGGATTTTGATTTATTAACCCGTTTAATCGCAGAACATGCCGTCACCATCATCGACTGTACCCCTCTTTTATTAAACCAATTTAACCTTCGCTGTAATCCCGGTTCCCCCCAGAATCCATTTTCATCAGTCCACACAGTTATCAGCGGTGGTGATGTTCTAAAGGAAGAATATATCGATAAACTCGCTAAAATTGCAAATGTATATAATACTTACGGGCCCACCGAATCCACTATTTGTGCCACCTATTATAAATACCCCGCCCCACCCCATTCACACAATTTTTCATTCGGTATACCCATCGGTAAACCCATTCTCAATTATAATCTCTATATCCTCGATAAAAACAAGAACCCTGTTCCCTTTGGAGTCGATGGAGAGTTGTATATCGCCGGTCCCGGAGTTGCAAGCGGTTATTTGAACCGTCCTCAAGCCACATATGAAACCTTTTTCAATCCACCCTCCTGGTTTACCTCTTCACAAACCCTTTATAAAAGCGGCGATACAGGCAGATGGCTTCAGGAGGGAAATATCCGGTTCAGCGGACGGGTAGATCATCAAGTTAAAATAAGAGGCTACCGCATCGAATTGGGAGAGATTGAAGACAGATTATTAAAACATCCTTCTGTCAAAGAAGCATTTGTAACCATTCATGAAGATCAATCCGGTGAGAAATATATCTATGCTTACATCGTCCCCCACTCTACAACTCACTCCGAATTACAAGATCCTTCTTCCAGGACCAATTTAGAGAACTATTTATCCAATGCACTACCCGAATATATGATTCCTTCCCAGTTTATTTTCCTTGAAAAGATGCCCCTCACCAACAGTGGTAAGATTGACAGGAAAGCCCTGCCCCAGCCTGATTTAACAGGCGGCAGTTCATACATAGCCCCTCGGGATGCACTTGAAACCGAGCTTGTTTTACTCTGGGCCGAAGTACTAAAAATCGATCAAGCCATTATTGGGATTAATAGTAACTTTTTTCACTTGGGCGGAAACTCTTTCAAAGCTCCTATGATCGTTTCCGAAATACAAAAAAAATACAATATCGGTATTCCCCTTGTCGAAGTTTTTAAAAATCAAACCATCGACACATTGGCCCAATATATTCGCTCTGCTGAAACAGAACCCACTATCTCCGATGATTGTCTCGTTAAACTCAGTGGTGGAACCGGAAAAGAGCAGCCGGTTAATCTATTTTTAATCCATGACGGTACAGGCGATGTCGAAGGTTATTTTGAGTTTTGCAAACAGATCGATAAACCCGTAATATGTTGGGGACTTCGCGTAAACCCTAATGACCCAGATATCCCCTGCAATATTTCCATCCCCCAAATCGCAGCCCATTATGTTCAAATTATTCAAAAGATCCAACCGTCTCAAAGTGATCCGTATGCCATTGCCGGATGGTCTTTAGGCGGAACAATTGCTTTTGAAATCGCTTTACAACTCGAAAAAGCAGGAGAAAAAATTTCGTTCTTAGGACTTTTCGATGTACCCGGACCTCAAAAAAATCCCCAATATCCCCCCCATATATTCAATTTCGATTCGGAGGTAACCTGGATAAAACAATATCTCCCCTATCAAGAGTTACACCGTGAAATTGAAAACGCAAAAAATATTAAAGAAATATGGGATAGTATACTCATATATCTTGAAAAGAACACAGCCGCATGTGATCGCATCGAGCAAATGATACTTAACGATTTCGCACAGGGCATTCCCGAAGGTGTCCGGATGCCCATAAAGGATTTGATATTTGCGCTCAATGTTAACCGGATGTTACTCAGTTCCAGGGACTCGTATTTCCCATCTCAAAAACTGAATAGTCAAGTCCACTACTTTAAAGCAGCCGAATCCAAGCTGCAATTTAAAGAATCATGGGATGAATATTGTGAATCACCCATTACACTTCATCAAATCCCAGGAACTCATTTCACCATCTTCCAGGAACCCAATATAAATGAAACAGTAAGAACCTTT
>JAKAGC010000482.1 GCA_021817755.1 Acidobacteriota bacterium
CGAAGCCACTGTTCGTTATTTGGAAGATTGCCCTTTATTCAATGCAGGTAAAGGAGCAGTATTCACAGCAGAAGGGACGAATGAGCTGGATTCATCCATTATGGATGGAAAAACCCTTAACGCAGGCGCCGTCGCCAGCATTAAACATATTAAGAATCCTATTTCTCTTGCTCGCCTTGTGATGGAAAAATCTCCTCATGTTATGCTGATCGGCAAAGGTGCTGAACTTTTCGCAAAAAAAATGGGTATCAAATGGGTTCCCAATAAATACTTTTTTACTCAGGAACGTTGGGATTCCTTTATGAAACAAAAGAAAGAAATCGAAAAAAAAGAAAAAAATAAAACCACCGGAACAGTTGGAGCTGTCGCCCTTGATCAATTAGGTGATCTTGCGGCTGCTACATCTACAGGTGGAATGAGTAATAAAATGTATGGCCGTGTCGGTGATTCACCTATTATCGGTGCAGGTACTTATGCCAATAATAGTACTTGTGCTGTTTCTTGCACCGGATACGGCGAATACTTTATTCGCTCCGTAGTCGCCTATGATATTTCAGTTCTAATGGAATACAGCGGTTTATCAGTTTCCCGTGCTGCTGAAAAAACTCTTGAAAAAGTCGCAGCCCTCGGGGGAGATGGTGGCGTTATTGCAATAGATCACAATGGAAATATGGCGATGCCTTTCAATTCCAATGGAATGTTCCGCGCTTATGTTGGCAAAGACGGTATACCCCATGTGAAAATTTATAAAGACCAGATTGAAGAGAATTTAAAATAATTCTTCCATTGTAATTGCGGTACAAATTCTAAAAAAATGCAGTAACCCCGACGATAATCTATCCATTGAAAATGCGGAATTAGTATCACGATTACATTCCCCTGGAAATACATATGAACACGCTTTTAAAATATACTAAATTAGTTTCAACCGTCTGTTTAACAGCTATTTTGATAATGATATTGCCATTCCCTGTATTCCCCCGTACAATCGAATTTCCACTTTTTCAATCCATGAATTATATCCCCTTTTCGGAAAATACTATTTTACCGAAAGGCAAATTCTCCCTCACCCTCGATTGCAGTTATTCCAATTTATACAGGTTCAATGGCGAAAGAACCATTTTTAATGATATGGAAGTTCTCGGTGGTATTGTTAATTTACGCTATGGTCTTAATCAAAATGATACTCTCGAAATTTATTTTCGGTATTTTACTATCCTAGGAGGATTTCTGGATCGATTTATAGAAGATTTTCACAAATTTTTCCTTCTCCCAGGAAATTACCGGGATCAATATCCCAGGAATAAAGTTCATTACTGGTTCAATAATTATTATTCTTACGATTCCAATCAAAGTGGCGTATCGCATATTATCATCGGATATTATAAAAACCTCTGGGAATCCGGGGATTTTTCAATACGACGACGCCTTGCTATTGGAATACCGGTATCCAATCGTCCCGGTTTGAGTTCAGGGAAACCTTTCGGTACAGGTGGGCTCGTATTTACCTATTCAACCTCTCATTTTTTCTTAGAATATTCTTACTACATTACATTATTAAGTAAACCATCGTGGCTAATCGATCAACCGTTTCGAGGTATTCAGCTCTATTCTCACCTTGAAATTACCTGGGCGCGATTTATTGGGGGATTTAATTTCAATACCTCTGTATTCAAAAAAGATAATGTCGCTCACAATGCGTATCAAGGATTCATCGGGTATCGAATCGCTAAAAATATAGATTTTCTTATAATGGAGGATTTTGCTCCTTTCGATACCACACCCGATATCGGATTTAATATCCGGTTCCGGGTTTTAAGAGGAAATTAACCCGATTAATTCGTAATGCAAAAATAAAATGGAACTTTTTGAACATGGACTGCGTATAATGGGTTTTAAATCAGTTACTCTCCTGCATAGAAATAGAGCAGGCAGTAAGATGTAAAATCCCGCGGGGTAGGTTCCCCCGCCTGGAAATCGATAACGTAACGATGAAACATATAAAATGGAGGACTCATATGAAGAAGATATTACGATATCTTATGGTTGTAGCTTTATTGGTTTATGTTAATTTTGGCTATGCCCAGGAAACAAAATTAGAGAATATGACTCTGCAGGATGCCGTATTTATGGCATTAAAAAACAGCCTGGATTTACAGGTGCAGAAGATTGATACAGAGATAGCAGGAAAGAATTTAAAGATTTATAAAAATAGATTTTGGATACCCACATTGGAAGGATATTTATATGGTAGTAAAACCAAAAGCCCGTCCAGTGATTTTTTATCCGGTTCAACCGATGTTTCAACCAGTAAAAATTTAATCGGAGATCTCACGTTAACCCAACCTTTACCCTGGGGAGGTTCTCTCGCTATCAATGCCGATTCCTCATGGTATAAATCCAATAGTTCCTATTCTTTCGTTAATCCCAATATTAATTCTCAATTAAAATTCACTTTGAATCAACCTCTTTTAAAAGGTTTTGGAATGACTTCTTCAAAATACAATATTTATATTGCTGCCAATAATAATAAAATAAGTCAGCTTCAATTAAAGGAAAATGTAATTCAGCTTATTTTCGATGTAGAATCTGCTTATTGGGAACTCGTTTATGCTCACCAAAACCTCGAAGCCTCCCAAAAAGCACTGGAAAGGGCACGGGACTTATTAAAACAAAATGAAATCAAAATGAAAGTCGGTACTATTGGGGCAATCGAAGTACTTTCCGCAAAAGCCGAAGTGGCCCGTAATGAAAGTTCTGTGATTTCGGCAGAACGCACCATTCAAACCAATGAACGAGCCCTGAAACGAATCCTCAACTTAAACAAAGATAATATTTCCATAACTCCTACCGATAAACCGGATGTCAGGCCTGTTCCCGTCGATTACAAAACTTTCCTGGATGAAGCACTTAAGAATAGAACCGATATCAATCGCGCTCGTCTCAATCTGGAAAATAACAATATCCAGGTAAAATATGCGAAAAATCTGGCATTACCTTCTCTTAATCTGCTTGCTAATTATTATACAAAAGGAAGTGGCGGTACACGGATGATTTTTAGAGAAGGAGCCAGTCCTTTTGATCCTAACTTCAATCCTGAAACCGATATTATCGGTTTCATTAAAAAATCCGCTGGCGATACCTGGACCGATGTTTTTAAAAGTCTTTATAAAAACTATAATTTCCAGGTCTCCTTTGAATTACCCGTCAGCTTTGCTGCCAATAAAGCCGAAGTGGCAGTCGCCAAATACGGAAGGGATAAGGCATTACTTCAGTATCATATAGTCGAAAATACTGTCTATTCTGAGGTGAAAGAAGTCATCATGGACCTCGAAACCAATAAAAAACTCGTAGAAGCCGACAACCTTGCAATGGAATTGGAAGGAGAAAACCTGAAAGCCGAAGAAAAGAAACTGGAAGTAGGTATCTCAACAAACTTTAATGTTATTACTATTCAGCAGCAATATGCACAAGCTCAGGTCCAGGCTCTCCGTTCTACCATTAATTATGCTCTTACAATCGCACGTTTGAACCGTATTTTAAACCGTTCCGTCAATCAATTCGGCCTTAAATTCAATGAAATTACAATCGAGAAAAAATAGATAAATTACCTACCTTCTTACCTTCTAGTGGTCCAGGGGGCGGGTTTCTTACGCCCCCCAGGTCACTTGAGGTGCTTTTTAATTGCTTCCCTCAATTTCTCATATCGTGAATCCATTCCCCCTTCTTTTACAGCTTGATCCAGGAATAATATCGCGTTTTTATAATCTCCCAATCCATAATAATCCACTGCCATACGAAAATAAACATCCCCTGTTTTTCCAATTTGTGCAGCTTTTTTGAGTATTTCAATAGCCCTTTGTATATTCCCCTTTTTCTCTTCATACCTCGAAAGTACCAGGCAGCCAAAATACTTCATCTCATCTTTTTTGGTTTCCCAAAGAATTTTTTCTGCAATCTCTTTTCCTTGTTCAAATTCCCCTTTATTAATAAGTAAATTTGCTTTTAATAACCCTGCCAGATCTGAAACATCTATCCACCGACTTTCATTATCTGCTTTTAATGCTTTGTTTGCTAGTTCTAGCGCTTCATCATTCCTACCGTCCTGTGCCATAATTAATGCCCACGGTAAGACCAGTGAATTATCTTCCGGATCAAAAGGGATCAACCCTTTATAATGTGTATATTTGTCTTTGAAATACCCCTGGAATGCCACTGTTTCTATTACCCATGATACAGCTATCAAAATAAGGAGACTCGCTATTATTCGCTTTAATTTCCTGTCTCGCAGTATTCTCACCGCTTCCAGAAAAAAAACTCCA
>JAKAGC010000483.1 GCA_021817755.1 Acidobacteriota bacterium
ACGGATGTAACATTCAAATCATATGCATACGTTAACTTTGTAATGTACCCGTCATATGTTCCGCCGCGGTATGAATTCTGGTACGCATCATGGATGGGAAAGTCGCGTCCTGTTGTTTTTCCTACGAGAAAAATATCCCCTGATTTGTTTAATGCCATATTCCCTCTGGTGTCTTCACCGGAGCCGCCAAAATAGGTTGCGAAATCAAGTGTTTTTCCAGTGGGCTCAAATTTTGCCAGATAAACATCTTCCAACCCATCTATTGAATTGGAATAGGCATTTTTTCCTACTAGATTGGAACTGCCAGTGTTCATTGCAATGAATACATGCTGATCGCCATCGATAACGATATCGCCATAATAATCGGAATAATGGCCACCTAAATATGAAGAGAATACAAGAAATTTTCCATCAGTAGATAATTTTGTAAAAAAGCTATCGTACTCTCCTCCTCCATAATAAGGCTGGTATGCATTGGAAACCGGATAATTCCTGCTGTCCGTCATTCCTGAAACATAGATATACCCGCTTTTATCAAGGTCCATCGACCAGATGTTATCCAAACCTAATCCTCCGAGGTAGGTAGAATAAACGATAGAAGAACCGGAGGAAGAAAATTTAGTCACAAATCCATCACTTGTTCCTCCTCCATAATAAGACTGGAATGCATTTTTTGTGGGAAAGTTAGAACTTCGAGTATAACCGGCAATGTAAAATGAACCGGAATCGCTAACTTTTATGGCCTGTGCGCCGTCCAACCCACTTCCACCGATATAGGTGGAATATTCCAACCCGGTATTATGATCAAAAATACTGACAAAGGCATCGCTATCTCCTGCCAGATAGGATTGGTAAGCGTTTTTTAGAGGAAAATCGTCGCTGTATGTAAAACCGGCGACATAGATTTTTCCTTCTCCGTTGGTTGCCACTGCCCATGCAGAATCATAATCATAACCGGAAAGTAACCATGAATGATCGATAGCACCCGAAGAATCGAGGACAAGCAACAATGCTTCCTGGGATCCTTTCGAAGCACTGGAACTTGGGAAATCTGAACTATTGGTATCCCCTGCAATATAAGCTTCATTATCGATTCCTACTGCGATCTCTCTTCCCGAATCTGCCCCACTCCCACCGACAAATGTAGAATATATAATGTCGGAGCCATCGGAAGTAATTTTAGTTACAAAGATATCTTTTGTCCCGCCATGTGAATTTTGCGCTCCATGAAATACAGGAAAATCGGAACTGTAGGTATAACCGGTTAATAACAAATTTCCCTCTGAATCCAGGGCAATATCATTAATGCGATCTTCTCCACTTCCCCCCAGGTATGTGGAGTAATCGACGATTACTTTCGGATCGATAATCAGCTGTTCTGTGGGATCGTATTCTCCTACAGCGAAACCGTAAGTATTCAGCCCCAATTCCAGGAAATTTACATCGATATTTTGCTTTTTTCCTTTAATCCATTGATAAGCCACCGGCTTTTCATGATATAATTCACCCCCCGTCGTTTTAATCACCAGGTTTCCGGATTCATCGATTGTGGTTTCTTCAACATCTTCATATCGAAACCGGATATCATCATAGCTTCCCCCTGGTTTAATTATCCAGTCATATTCGATTTGATGTGCATTTCCATAAATTTTTAAATCGGTTTTATCGAATAAATCCTTGTAAATAATTCCTTTGGATGTTTTTAATCCGGATTTCCATCGAGAAGGGTCTTTTCCGATATATGTATTGACTCGGTGATTACCAATATCAAATGCTTCAACCCTTCCTCTTTTTTTTCCCCCCGGAAATACCATTCGCGTTACATAAGATTGAATTCCCCCAGTATCAAATGTACCTGCTGAAGCTTTATTTCCCCCCTGGGAATCGATAATCCCAGAAAAAATAAGACTTTCACTCGTACACCATAAGGTATAATCACGAGTAACGGCATAAAATTTTACGTCCCCCTTTACTTGCCCTTTATTGGGAATAAAATAGAGTGGGAGGTTTCCGAAAATTTTAGTATCGGATAATCCGGGTTGATGTGTTTTACCTGTGGTTGTTTCCATGGAAACTTTTTTTAAAATCGAAGGTAATTCATCCAATCCCCTGGCTATTGCCACATAGAAAATGACAGAAACCAGTATCCCTAACGAACAAACGGTAAGAATCAATATCCGTTTCATCTTTGACATTTTTTGCTCCTTTTCGAGTTAACCTCATCTATTAATATATCTGATGAAATCGTATAATCGATTTCACCATCTATTAAAATAGCATTTCCCATGCCAATTATACCATAACCGGCCTGTAACAACAATGCAAAAGGTAGGGTATTCGTTCTCTCGGGAATACCAAAGGTAAATTCCCGGTTAACTAAAATAAATTAAAAATAAAAAAAATATTTGATTACTTAAATAATAAAATAAGCGCTTATTCGTTTATAAATTCTATTAACCATTATTTTTCCTGGTTTATATCCTGTTAATATAGTTTATAATTTATTGTAAGACTTACATTGAAATTACTATAACCGGAATAATTAGAAAAGAAAAAACGAAAACTTGATTTTTTATTTCCGGTAAATATAATAAATACGCGAAAGGAATAAACCATATATGTTGAGAGTACAAAACTATTATATTTTATATATAGGAGGATGATAACTATGAAAACCAAAAAACTAGAAAAAAAATTGGAATTGGGAAAAACAACCGTATCCAATCTAACACACCCTGAGATGAGGGATGTATTAGGGGGATTTGTTACCGGTACCCCATGCACCCGTTTATGCACAGGTTTTACTTGCGAATCGCTGTGCCAGATTAATTGCGATACATATGAGGATTCTATTTGCGAATGCTAAAATTGATTTGTCAACATCATTAAATGAGTAATTGATGAAAGGTGTTATGGGGGAAGGTGGGAGGATTAAAAAAATTGCCTGCCTTCCCCTATACTATTAATCCGAATATTCTTTAAATGCACTGATTTTAATTCGTTTACGCAGTTGATCATCAAAATTTCGTTTTTGGATTTTTCCTTTTATTGTAATTCCTTGATCCATAAGAGATGCAATCGATGCATTATCTTTTTTTGGAATGTATCCCAGTTTTTTCCCACCAGAAAAGATTTCAACAGCTTTGGGGTCGTGGGCACATCCCGGCTCACGCTTAAATTGAACAATTTTGCCTTCCATCAAAGAATCTTCAATGGAAACTCCATCATAATACCTGTACCCGGCGACGTAGAACTCATTAAAAAAATATTCACGCTTTTTTTTATAAACCGGTAAGTTGGAAAATTGGAAAGTGGGCAAGATCCCTTTAAAGATGTTCTTTTTCATCTGCATCTTAGTACCTCCTCGATGGGTTGTTATGAGAAAATCATTCTCGCTTAATATTATAAACATCTGCTCTGCCAAATAATGTCATACCTCTTTCAATTTGTTTTATGCCATTTGTCCTCTTGAATACTGATTATAAATGTTTTATAATAAAATCGAAATAATTAGGTGAACCATTTGGATAGTGAAATACTTTTAAAAACAGTTCTCCAGCGAATAGGAAAGAAGTACCGATTCGCTAAACACCTGGGAGGAGGAACCTATTCGAATGTTTATCTTATAAATCATACGATTCTGGGAGAAGATCATGCATTGAAAATTATGGATTATAATTTTATCAAGCATAAGTTCAAAAAAAACCCGGATGAAGATATTAAGAAAAAATTTAAAGAGATAAAAGAACGGTTTATCAATGAAGCCAGGATGTATAAAAAGCTGGATCATCCCAATATTGTTCGAATTTATGATATCGATATAGTAGAAGATGAGTCTGAAGGAGTCGAAATTCCTTATTTGATTATGGGATACATACACGGTTCTTCTCTGGCAGGGATAATAAAAAAAAATGCACCGCTTCCCCTTTCTCACGTACTAAAAATATCCCAGGATATTCTTAGTGCACTCGATGCCATCCACAGTAGCAATATAATTCATCGTGATTTAAAACCAGCCAATATTATGATCGAAGAAACTACTGGGAAAGCGGTTTTGATCGATCTTGGAATTGCCAAAGATATATTAAGTGAATCGGGATTAACCACAGATGGTGCAATGATGGGGTCTCCTAGTTACATGGCCCCCGAGCAATTCTATGAAAGCAGGAATGTAAGCCCTGAAAACGATATTTATTCATTTGGAGTTGTACTCTATGAAATGCTAACCGGAGAATTGCCTTTTAAAGATGAGCATTTCTTGAAAATGATTAATTCCAATAAAAAGAAATTAAACCTGGATGTTCACTCAAAAAA
>JAKAGC010000484.1 GCA_021817755.1 Acidobacteriota bacterium
TTATAAAGTGTTTCAACCCCAATAGGTTTGTACAGGATATAGGAGGCAGTAAGATCTTTAAAATGCTCAGGAATTTGATTCAAAGACATTTCATCGCTGGTCATAAAAATAATCCGGCATCCTGGATGATCGTTTTTAATTTTTCTGGCCACATCGAAACCTTCATAACTTTCAAGGGTACCGGAGAGGTGGACGTCGATAAAGGCAATATCGATATCCGGGCAGTCCGGCTTCAATAATATACTTTCGGCTTGATTGAGCGTAATCGCTTTAGTGGTCCGGATACCACTCTCGATTAAATAAATACTGAGTTCTTCAGTAAACCCTGCATTATCATCCACAATCAGGGCATGATTTATAGATGGGAAATTTCTTGAATTCAATTCCCAATCTTTCTGTTTTTGAGGGATAATTTCAGAAGAAGTTATACCGAAATTTAATGTGTTAATCGGTAAGAGGGGTGAAATGTCTTGGAGGTTTGTTACATAAGGGATCACATTGATTTTTACCAATCGTTTTTCATAATCTATTTTTGAAGTATCCACATAACCAGCGATGAGATCACCTGGAGAAAGAATTTTGAATTCGTTCCAGGAGCGAGGAAATTGGCAAGATTTATTTTCATAGATTTCATTGAGTTCAACATATCCTTCAATAGCTGGTTCAATCTTTCCAAATGCGCGCGTAGGCGTGACCGAATGAATACACATTCCCTTTACATCATTATTGGTCCAGGTTTTTACTTTTTCCCACGGATCATCGTGAACACGGATATGGCTGACGAGTTTCCTTTTCCCACCCAGCTCCTTACTATATTCAATGACATCCAGCTCATCACCGACAGCGCATAAATGTTGTTCATGTAGAGATTTAAAAGAATTATATTTGAGAGAAAGTTCTTCTCCCGGAAGCCATGCTTCTTCTTCGTTTTCCAACTTAACAATTACACCCGCTCCTTTTATGCTGATAATACGTGCTTTTCTCATCCACTCTCCAAAATATCTAGCTCAGCAGATATTAGTATGTGATAAACTAAATTAAAATTCAACTTTTATTTTTTTTTTTTGAAATAGTCCCAAAGTTGAATATTACTGAATTTGATTCTATAATTTAAGTACAAATGGAGAATCACCTCAATAAATTGGTGAACAATCGAATGATGATTACTGAAGAGCAGGTCTTTGAATCTATAAGAAATGATCCACGAATAAAATCCATTCCACAGGTTTTATCTCAAATTATTCGGGTAGCCTCAGATGAAAAATCCAGCATTCACGATCTGGCGGGGGTTGTATTTCAAGATCCGGTATTGACCTCTATAATGCTTAAGCTTTCAAACTCGGTTGATAAGGCTCTCTATGGGAAAATCAGTACAATCGGAGCGGCTGTTAATATTCTGGGAAAGGACAGTGTTCTTGCTGCTGTTCTGGCTATTTCACTCTACCGGTTGTATCAAAAAGATAAATATGTAATAGATAAAGTGCATTTCTGGAGGCATTCGATCGAAACTGCGATATCCTGTCGTGAAATCGCCCGTTTGTGTCGATACAAAGCAGTAGAAGAAGCATTTTGTATCGGTTTGATTCATGATATCGGTTTTCTTCTACTTGAAGCCCATTATCCTGGAGAGATAAAAAAGATTTTTGAGAAAATAGAGAAAGGGAATGATCTCCTTTTGCTCGAACAGAAATACCTGAATACCACTCACATCCGTGTCGGAAGTTATCTCCTGAAATATTGGAACTTACCGTCATTCTTCTCGGATGCGATTGCACAACACCATGAAGATGTTACTGAAGAGAAAAATATTCCGGAGAGTAGGTTGTCCAGGATTTTAATGCTGGCGAACTTGATTTCAACTTTTCATTTTTATCCGGTTCCTGTTTTAACCGAGATGGATTTACGTAAAATCAGCATGATATGCAATTCGCTTAATATTTCACAAGACAAATTTAAGGATTTTCAAGTTCATATTGTCGAAACACTTTTAAAAGAGTCAAGCTTTCTTGACATTAAAATTGGGTCTTCTACGGAGTTACTGGAAGCATTAAACTCCGTTTTATTAAAAAAATATATCCAGTTGGAAAAACTACTTCGAGATTTCGATGAAAGGCAAGAACAAATAGCGAAGCAAAAGATGGTAGAACAAAAGGTCGAGTGGCTTAAAATAATTACCAATACGTTATTTCATTATATTAATAATACTACGGCTCAAATATTGAGTGAGAGTGAAAAAATAAACCATATCCTTCAAGAAAAAAAAGGGGAGGATTTTATACCCCCCAATAAAGCTGTATTCGATAGTACGGAAATTATAAAAAATTCAGTTCAACGGATTTCGATTATTCTGGATTCGATCAAACAATCCGAATTAAAAACAAAAAAATATTCAAATGGCATCGAGATGCTGGATATTGAAGAAAAGATTAAATCTCAACTGGAATAACAAAAATTCGATTGATAAAAGGGTGAGATAGCCAAAAGTGGGACAAATAACAAAGGAGTATAAACAGATCACTCTATTTATTTTACGGAGGAAAGTGTTGTATAATGAGTGGTATTTAATTCGATGAGCTTTAAATGAAAATGAACCGAAACCGCTTCCGAAATTATACTCGCCTCATGCTGATTTCTTTAGTAATAATCCCGGGAATGATTATCGGCATATGGAGCATTCTTTCGGTTTCGGAACAAAAACGGGCACGAGAATTAAAACTTGAAGAATCCTACCTGTCCAATCTTCATAAATTGGCTAATGAAATTGAAATAAAATTTGAGAATTCGCTTCAGTCTACGTTGAAACAGGCGATCTCCTATCCATTACCTATTGATAACCGGGCACAGATTCAACAAGTATTGAAAGAGATTCTATTAAAAAACCGTGTGGCTATTTATCCCTTTATCATAGATGAAACGGGACAGTTTGTTTTTCCTTTTCAAGGCACATGGCAAATGGTAATGACACCTACTATTCATGTATTCCATGATAGTGTTATAGAAAAACATTTCAATCAGGGTGAAGAATTGGAATTGAAAGAGCGCGATATGATGGGCGCTATTCGTGAGTACATGCAATGTTTAAACTCGAAAGATAAACAAACCAGCGAATCGAAACCCTATGTTTATAATGCAATCGGTCGTTGCTATTATAAACAAGGGAAATTCCAACAAGCCATTACCTATTACCAAATGGTGATATCGAGTGTTTTGGGTGCGCCTTCCAATAAAAAACCAACGGATTATTCCCTCTATATCCCGGCACTTCGCCAATTGGCACAATGTTTCCAGCAACAGGGATTAACCGAGCAAACAACCCGGATTTATCTGGCACTGTATGAAACAATTCTACAATACGAATCCTCCCATGAGCAAGAACAGTATACTTTATTTAAAAATGAAGCACTGGATTATTTGAATGTAAATCTAAAGGAATCTAAGAAATCGGCAGACAGCGAACAGAAAGGATTGACAGAAGAACAACGCCGCTTTAATCGTGCACGATTACAGGATCGAATCAATAACGATTCAATGCTGGATATTTCTCTTCGGTGGAGTTTTTTTGATGACACAGAAATTGCCAGGGAAAAAGACGATGTTCAACGGTTCAGAATTATTCGCGAGTTTTACCTTTCTACGGACCGTAAAACGCAGTTTTACAAAACAATCAAACAATTTACTGGATGGGAGCAACGTGTTAAATACCAAGTACTTAGGAATTCTACGGGATTACAAAAATATGAGATAGCCTGGATTCAATTAAAATCGGATTTAAAAAATAAGCTATTCTTTGGCTTCATGATTTCCCCGGATTTTTTCCGGGAAGAAGAATTTAAAAAATTAACCGGAAGATATTTTAATGAACCCGAATTAACAGTTTATTTCCTGGATCGAGATGCAATAGTCAACAATTTGGTTGATAATAGAGGATATAGACTTTTAACCGTTTCTTTTCGGAATATCCCGGTTGATAAGGTTCTTGCTTTATATAGTAAAACACCCGATTTCTTCCTCCGTTTGGCCCGGCGGGAGATTTATTATAACTATTTATTGTTAGGGGCTTTTACATTGCTTCTGATCTTGGGAGTTCTTTTTTTCTATAAATACCAGGCACGGGAAGCGGAATTAATTCGTTTAAAATCGGAATTTACAGATCGTGCGTCTCATACCTTAAAAACTCCCTTAACCCGAATTCGTATGTTGGCGGAAAAACTTTCCCTGGGATGGGTAACGGATGAAAATAAAAAAAATGAATACCTTCAAACCATTTTATCCGAAACAGACCGGATGAATGAAATGAATACAGACATGCTAG
>JAKAGC010000485.1 GCA_021817755.1 Acidobacteriota bacterium
CAAAGGTATTTATCTGATGGGAATTTTTCAATTTCGGAGTTTGGGAGGATATTAAATTCGTATTTAATAATGCCGGCGGTTGGCCATACGGTTGGTTTGCAGTCATTAATAGGTTCAGAGGCGTACATCATAGTCATGATACTTGCCATTATTGTTAAAAATACCAAAAAACGTTTCTCCATTTTGTTCTCCTTCAAGAGAATTTTAATAAATTAATAAAGTTATACTCTTTTAAGAAAAAGTTGTCAAGAAAAACGTGCATCGGTTATTTATTCATGATTTTGAGAAAAAATTTTTTAAATGAGGGAATTGATGACTATTAAATATCTTTTGATGGTGTAAGTAAGAATACTTACTTTTGTATGGGTATAAATACTCTTTTTTGAAAATCCTTTCAAATCTGATTGACTTAGCAAAAATCTTTTGATATAAGTAATGGTCAACTTTGGGAAACATGATTTAGGATCGATCGATTAGATCGAAAAAATCGGAAAGGAATTTGAGATCATAATATTTGAGTTAAGTATTTTTCTTGAGACTAAAAAGACTTAAACGAGGAGTAAGCATGTCCGATGGATTATATATTATCCTGGTGTTAATTGCTTTTTCTCTGGTATTTACTATTATGTTTATTTTTTTTAGATCGATCCGAACCATGCAAGAAAAAAAAAAGGCAGAATTTAATCTCGAGGATAGTGAGGTTAAATTTAAAAAGAAACTATCCCTCTTAAGAGAAGAAAACCTGGACCTGAAAAAGCAGGTAGAAAAACTAATGGAAAGAGATAAAAAGAAATCCAGCCTATATCTCAGTATTTCCAATGAATTTCGTAATCCTTTGACATTAATAATCTCTCCACTCGAACAGATGCTTTCTGTTTCAAAATGTAACGATGAAAAAAAGAAACTGGCCTCTATGCTTCACAATTCACACCGTTTATTGGAATTAATAAATCAATTATTGGAACTTTCTAAGTTTGAAACCGGACAATTGAAACTTGCCACTACTAAACAGGATATTGTGATGTTTCTACATGTTATTCTTGAGAATTTTTATATTGTGGCACAGTATAATAAATTGGATTTGGAATTTCATAATAACAATAAAGAAATTTTTCTATTTTTTGACGGTCAGAAAATGGAAGAAGTGATTATTAATTTGATTATCAATTGTATAAAATTTACTTCTTCTCCTGGAAAGATAGAAGTATCAGTTTTGGAAGCGGGACAGAAAGAAAACGGGGAGATTAAAATCGATTCAAGCGGGTATGTAGAAATTCGCTTTCAAAATTCCGGCCCTTGTATTTCTGATGCGCAATTACTACATATATTTGATCTTTTTTCAAGAGCTGAATATTTACAAACTGCGGATGAAGATTATGTGGGAAAAGCAATAGGGATGTCATTGACTAGAGATTTGATTGAACTGCATCATGGCACTCTTGATGTTAAAAATGAATTAGGTAAGGGGACTATATTTATTATTCGTCTTCCGAAGGGAAAAGAGCATCTCAGTCCTGAAGAAATTATCGATAATCCTGTAAGTGTTGAACCACGAAAATCAGACCAATTCCCTGTGTATTTTCCAATGGGATTAAGCGAATCCGAACCGGAACAAGTATGTATTTCGGACATGAAAAATATAAAAAAAATGGATGAAAAAATTACGGCTCTTATCGTGGATGACAATTCAATTATAAGAAAATATGTCCATCGGCAACTTGCTCCTTCTTTTAATGTAATTGAGGCAGTTGATGGACAGGATGGAGTGAATATCGCCAGGGAGAAAATCCCGGATATCATTATTAGTGATATTGTCATGCCTGGAATGGATGGATTCGAGTTGTGCCATTCATTAAAAACCGATATAAAAACGTGTCACATTCCTATTGTTCTTCTTACTTCCCAGGCTTCATCAGAAAGTATCTCCAGAGGAAAAAATGTCGGAGCCGACGACTATATTATCAAGCCCTTTAACTCCAATGAGTTATTGTTACGTTTAAATAGTGTACTGCTTAAACGCAAAGAATCCGAATTAGATAAAGAATTTTTAAAAGAAACACGTGAATTTATAGAGCAAAATCTCTTGAAACCGGAATTAAATCTTACTCTGATGGTTCAGAGATTTAAAATGAATCCTATTGTTCTATCGAGGAAATTATTTGCATTAACCGGGGAACCCCTGGAGAAGTATATCCGGTCTTTTCGGCTTGATCGGGCAGTAGAGTTGCTAAAAAACACAGATAGAAATATTTCGGACATTGCATTTTCTGTGGGTTTTATCAATACTGGCGAATTTGCCGGGTATTTCAAAGAAAAATTCAATCAACTTCCTACTGCGTTTAAACACTCGCTCGATAGTAAACTCGAATTGCCAAAGGATAAAGTGAAGTAATGGCCAAAAAGAAATCAAATATAGAAATAGAAGAAAAGGTGTTTAATGGAAGGTTTATCGACTACTACTATTTTTAAATTGGTTGAAGGTTTTTTTAAGAAGCTAATTGATATCCGAAGAAAACGGTTGATGGAATTTCATAAAATAGCAGATATTTTACATGGAGACCCTAAAAAGTTAAAAAAGTATTATGTGGAACCGGATTGCCAGGAAATAAACCCTGCTGACCGTCATGATACGGATTTCTTGGTAAGTCGTGAACCCGTTTTAAAAAAAATAGAAGAATTTTTAAACTCCAAATCTATTGATATTCGTGGATACAATCAGTTATTCATTTTATCCGATGCCGGTATGGGAAAAACTTCGTTATTAGCTATGTTAAAAATGAAACATATTTATTCGGTTTGGTTTGGTAATAAAGATTGGGTATTGAAACGATTGAATAAAAAAGAGCTTGAAGAGATTGAAACGATTCCAAATAAGCGGGATATTATTCTCTTATTGGATGCATTGGATGAAGACCCAGAATCTTATGGTCGAGTAAAAGAACGATTATTAGAAGTACTAAAAGCCACCGAAAATTTTTTTAAAGTGATAATCACCTGCAGGACACAGTTTTTTCCTGAAGCAGGGGAAAATCCCTTTGTACAACCCGGATTGATAGTATTGGGGGGATACATTTGTCCAGCTAAATACCTCTCTCCTTTCGACGCGGTTAAAGTGGATGCTTATTTAAAAAAGCGTTTTTTGCGGCACAGTTTTTCCGCTACTGCCAGGATTAAATTTAAAAAGGCCCGGGAACTGGTGGAACATATTGGATCGCTTCGCTTTAGGCCTATGCTTCTATCATATATCGATGAATTGATGAACTCTGGGATAGCACAAACCCAGAATGAATTTCGGTTATATAATGCGATGGTAGAAAGTTGGTTAATCAGGGAGGAAGGTAGGAGTAATATTCCAAAGGAAGAATTATTAAATGCATGTGAATTACTGGCAAAGGAGATGTTTTTTAGAGGAATTACAGATATACCGGAAGAGGAGTTGGATGGATTAATCACTGTTTTATCCGACCTTCGTTATGTCAAAGCTATCGATATAAAAGGACGATCTTTACTTAATCGTAATTCTTTTGGAAATTATCGTTTTTCCCACCACAGTATCCAGGAATTCCTGGTTGTAAAACATTTTATTGAGAATTCATCGATTAAATTGCGTAAAAAGCTTCCAATAACTTTATTAATGGCTCAACTTCTTATATCAACTTCAAGATTTAAAGAGTGTAGGAAGTATTTCGAGTTTGATTTGAATTTGTTTAAACAATTGTTTTTATTTAAACGAGATACAGTTATTGATACGGATTACAGTGGCGTGAGTATGAAAGGTGCGAATTTTCGTGATATAGAATTATCAGGAGCCAATTTCGATAAATCGGATATGCAAGTCGCGGATTTTCAGGGAGCGAAGATGGATGGATCGACCTGGAATGAAGCCGATTTACTCGGAGCAAATTTTCAGGGAGCTTCATTGATTGGTGCTAGTTTTAAAAAAGCGGATTTGAGTTGGGTCGATTTTAGAAATTCTCAGTTAAGGGATGCCTCGTTGAATGATGCAGACTTAGAAGGTGCAATGTTTCGAGGAGCCAATTTAAAAGGGGTTGCTCTTAATGGAGCATTGCTTTATGGTGCTGATCTTCAAAATACATTGATCGAGGTTCATGCATTAAAACATGCGAGTTGGCAGGGATCAAATAGGCAAGGAGTTGATTTGCAACGAGCCAATGTTAGTGAAATTGTATTTAATGAAGCGGATTTACAAGGCGCTAATTTCAGAGAAATCAATCTCGAGTCTGCCCGGTTTGAAAAAGCAGATTTAAGTTGGGCTGATTTTAAAGGAGCCAATATGAAAA